>JBGULZ010000051.1:0-9536 GCA_045116595.1 Ruminococcus sp.
ACAAGAAAGCGAGTGGTTCAATCAACTTTGCTACCCTCTCTGTTACTGCCGACACGGGCAACACCTTTAACAACGCGACCCGTAACACAAACTTTACTCTCGAAAACTACAATGATCCGACAGCGGAGCACACACTGACGATGTTCTACGTAGAGAGAGGTATGATTGAGTCTAACCTCAGCTTTAACTTTAACTTTGCTCCCGTGGGCAATGAATTTATTGTAGACAAGACCGTTAACACAGCCAACATCAACGCGGGTATCAAGTCGGCTGTTGCGGCAGCTGATACTTTCAGCTTTTACCAACCCACAGCAAACGGCAAGGTAAGCTCAAAGGGCACTATCAGCAACAGCACATATACTCTTAAAAACGGCGAGCGCATAAACTTCCAGGATCAGTTTACACGCGGTCAAAGTTTTACCGTGACCGAGAGCGAGTCAAGTCCGCTTGACTACACAACCACTTGGTCGGCTAAGGATCTGGTTATGAACCAGTCCAGAGGAAGCGGAAACAGCAAGGAAGCAACCTTTACCTATGACACTTCCAACTCCTCGGAATTCGCTATGACGCGCGTTCAGCTTTCTTATGTCAACACTCCGACAGTCGCGCCTGTTACGATCACAAAGACAGTTACAGGTCTCAACACGGGCGAGACCGACAATACCGACTTTGACGGTAAGGTCGAGGTCAGCCTGGATAACGGAAGCACGTGGGGAACTTACCCGCTGACTTACACATTCAACGGCAGCACCTACACGCTGACTTCCGCCGGTAAGCTCGCGACAAACGCTAAGCTTCGCAACGGCAGAACACTTACTTTCGCGGGACTTCCGCAGGGCGCAAAGGTTCGCTTTACCGAGGACGCGACAGATGTTGAACACAGCTTTGTCAGTGTAAAATCCGGCGACACGGATATCAGCACCTCGGGTATGGATGTCGGAGAGAGCGGCAACGCGATCACCGTTACAAACCAAAAGCTCAGACCCGGAGAGATCCATGTTACCCTTAAAGCCAAAAAGACTTTGAGCGGAGCTGATCTTTCAAACGGTGCATTTGAGTTCGAACTGCTCAACAGCAGCAAAAATGTTATTCAAACCACAACATGCAATAATGGCGGTAACATAACATTTGATTCGATCACTTACTCAAGTGCCGCAAACGATACCTATTATATCAGAGAAAAGATCCCGACAACTAACGATCCCGACGTAAAGTCCTACGATACTACCGAGTACAGGGTCACAGTTAACGTAGTCAAGAACGGACTCACCTTAACACCGACGGTTACATATTACAAGAACAATACCGTCGTAAACTCTGCAGAGTTCAAAAACGAAGTCAAACTCGGAGAGGTTTATATCGTCAAGGAAGATAACGCGGGCAACAACGTCACAGGCGCTCAGTTCGGAATCTATAAGGTAAGTAGATTCAACGAAAGCCTCACCGGTAAAGATCCGCTGCAAACTGCAAGGACCCAGAATATGAACGTTCCATATTCCACCGGAACAAAACAAAAAACAGCGGTTCACTTTACCAACCTGTCTTTGTATTCCGATAACACCTATTACGCTGATTCTGATGAAAAAGACTATCAGGTGTACGCTATTGCCGAGATCGACCCCGGTACCGGATACTTTAAGAATAACACCGTTTATTACTTCACACTTCCCGTAAGCGGTTCCTACGCTCCCAAGTATGAGTTTGTAAACGGTCACATCCTCAGCCCCGACTCAGGCTTTGAAGGAATGTTCGGTATCAAGATGTTAGGTATTTACGCGATCTGCTTCGCAGCTTTGCTTTGCGTAGCATACACGCTGTTTTCAAAAAGAAAAATGAAACCCGCTCGTCACAGAGCAAAAAAATAATAAAAGGAGATTATATTTACAATGAAAACTACAAAAAGAGTTATCGCAGTTGCTCTCGCAGTTCTTATGCTCGCGCTTGCAATCCCCTTCGCTGTTTCAGCGGCAACAAACTACTCGCTTACAGTAAAGTGTGACAAACCCGATTATACATACACCGTTTATAAGCTCGCTGATTTTAACGAGACCACAGGCGCTTATGAGAACTTCGCTTCAACAGCTATCGGCACCGCTATCCAGCAGAGCACAGAAAGCACCGCAGCAGTCCTTTCGGCTGCAGACTCCGCTACACTTTCAGGCGGTACAGCTATTGAATTCACAAATACCAAATCAAGCGAAACACTTACACTGCCCGCAGGTATGTACTACATCAAGTGCACAAGCCGTTCAATCAAGAACACATCTATTGAGCAGAACAACATCGTTCCCCTTCCCAACAAGAATATGGCTGCAGGCAGCACAGCTTTCACAGTTGACGTTGCTACCAACAAAATCAAGGAAGGCAATGAGCCCGGTATCGTTAAGAAAATCAAGAAGGCTGACGGCTCACTCGTTGACGAGCTTTCTGTAAACGGCGACGACACTATCACTTACGTTCTTACTGCTGATATCACAGGTACAGTCGACAACAAACTCGCAAGCTACATCATCGGCGATGATATGGATACAGTTAACCTCAGCCTTGCTGACGTAACCATTACATCAGTACAGCTCGTAAACGGTACAGACAAGGCTAACCTCGCTTATACTAAGGTTGATACTTTGACATCTACAAAAGGATTGGACTATGACTTCGGTGTTTCAATTGATTCAACTGAGCTCGACAAGGACACTTTCTACACAGCAGGCAACAAGGTTGTTGTTACATTTACAACAAAGCTCACAGCTGCTGCTAAAATTGGTTCTGCTATCCCTAACACCACAGGCATAAAGTACGAGAACAAGTCAGGTAACGAAAACGAAGTTAAGGGTAATACCGTTAACGTTTATACATATAAGATCAAGGTAACTAAGGTTGACGCTGACAGTACAACAACAAAGCTCGCAGGCGCTAAGTTCAAGATTTACAGAAGCTACAATCAGCAAACAAAGGAGCTTTCGGATCTTATTGAGGAATCAGCAGAGACAGACGCTAATGGTGAGGTAACCTTTAACTACAAGTTTGCTGAGGGTACATACTACATTCAGGAGTCAAAGGCACCCGAAAACTACAATATTAACACCACAGTATTCCCTGTTACGATCACAAAGGGTTCAAGCGATATCACCGACGGTGTACACAACACAACTCAGGTAACAGATACAAAATCCAAGCTCCCCGATACAGGTCGTGAGGGTACAATGATGTTCACAATCATCGGCGGCAGCCTCATCGTACTCGCAGGCGTTCTCTTCGTAGTAGTAATGAAGAAGAGAAAGAGCAGCAAATAATTCGTTGCGACAGCAACGTGATCCGGAACGGATAAATTGATTTGTATCATATTTTGATCCAAACTGAATACTTTATCTAAATCCAAACGGCGGTTACATTACGTAACCGCCGTTAATTTTGACTGTCATCCTAAAAATGCAAAATCAAACATTTTTCATAATACGTTCACTCTATAAATATTGATTTTCCGCTAAAACTGTATTATAATATAGTAACTATATGCATACAAAGGATCTTTAGATGAAAAAAAAGCTTCCAATCATCATCATAGCGTTTATCTTCCTAATAGGAGTGGGTATTTTATCATACCCGTTGATAAGCTCTGTCGTCAATAACATCGAGGACAGAAGGCACGCTGAGGATGAAATCAAAAAAATCCAAAATCTAAACAAAAACGACCGCGACGCCTTGTTTACAGAGGCAGACAAATACAACAAAGCACTTCTTTCAACCGTCCTGCTCACTGACCCGTTTGACGCGGCAACTTATGATAAAATCGAAGAAAGCTACCGCAATACCTTCAATGTAAATAAAGACGGTCTGATCGGTTATATTGAGATTCCAAAAATAGATGTTTTTCTGCCGATTTATCACGGAACCTCAAAGGAAGTGCTTGATATTGGCGCGGGACATCTGGACAACACCTCATTCCCTGTAGGCGGCAAGTCTACCCACAGCGTTATATCGGCTCACTCGGCTTATCCCACGCGAACATTTTTTGACTATCTCCCCGACTTGAAAGAGGGGGACAAGTTTTATATCCATGTTATTGACGAGGATTTGACCTACCGGGTCGATCAAATCAAGACCGTTCTTCCGGACGAAACAAAGGATTTGTACGTTGTTGACGGCAAGGATTACGTTACGCTGCTGACCTGTACGCCGTACTCTATCAACACTCACCGCCTGCTTGTCAGGGGCGAACGTGTGCCCAATGAAATCGAATCAGATACGGTACAAAAAATCCTCACTTCTAATGAGAGCGGCATTTATCTTTTCGGATATCGAATCAACTATCTACATGCCGCGATAGGTATAGTCGCATTTATCGCTGCTGTCGGTCTAATTGTATCCCTGATCATTCGCCATAAAACAAAGAAAAAGCCTCTTCACAAAAGCAAGGACGGTGACAGCGGTGGATGAGAAAAATAAGGGAAAGCGCCGCTTCAAGCTCTGGCAAAAAATAGTTTTGACTATTGCTGTTCTTATGCTGATAACCGGAATAGCCTTTTTATCATTTCCGACGGTCTCAAATTTCTTCGGGCAGCAGAGGGCTAACGGGATCATCGAAGAATTTGACGACACGCTTGACTACGTTGTGCCCGAAAACGGCACGAATGATAAGATCCCCTCGAGTGTTACCGCCAAAAAGCACGCCGACGCCGTTAAAAAGGGAGAGGTCGATAAGGAAGGTTATCCGGTTGACGAAAACGGCAACCGCACATCCGGCAAAAGGGTGGTTTTTCAGTACGATCTTGACGCTTTGTACCGCGACAGCGTAGCGTATAACAAAAGCCTTATCAACCATCAGGGCACGGTCGAGACCACAAACTTTTCCTCAGCCGCGCTTAAAATGAGCGACTACGGACTGTCGAATTTTTACTGCTACATCAGCGCGCCGAGCATCGGTATGTACCTGCCTGTTTATCTTGGCGCAAACGACAGTATGATGAGCTGCGGAGCCGCTCACCTTGCCGGCACATCCCTGCCCATTGATATGAAGGACACCAACGCCGCGATAGCGGGTCACACCGGCTACATCGGCAGGATATTCTTTGACAACATCCGCAACCTTGATGTCGGCGACACCGTTACTGTTCACAATTACTGGCAGTCGATAAACTACAAGGTTACCGGCTACAAGGTGGTAAAACCCACTGAGTGCAACGATTTGCTTATCCAAAACGGCAAACAAATGCTCACCCTCAT
This sequence comes from Ruminococcus sp., assembly GCA_045116595.1. GTDB lineage: Bacteria > Bacillota > Clostridia > Oscillospirales > Acutalibacteraceae > Ruminococcoides. Next base: position 5,224 of record JBGULZ010000051.1, read on the forward strand.
CACCTGCATAAAAAGCAAAGACGAGGGCTTTGACAGGTATTTAGTCATATGCGAGAAGCAATGATATACGTAGGGGCGTGCAATGCACGCCCCTACATAAAAAAAGAGCTGATCTTCTCAGCTCTTTTTCTTTATGATTTTTTACTGCTTAAACTAAACTTGCTTTCCGTTCCGTTGGCAAGCTTTTTGAAGTTCGGGATATGCCTTAGTATAACAAGCAGAGCGCAGGCGATCGCCATAAGCTCTACCCCGATGCTCGCGGGTCCCAAAAGCGCAAGCGCGATCGGACAAACCGCGGCTGCCGAGCACGAGGCTACGGACATATATTTGAGTGTGAACAGCAGGATGAAGAACACCGCCATAGCGATCAGCGTCATTCTCCAGTCGACAAACCAAATAGTCGCGAAACCGGCTAAAAAGCCCTTGCCGCCCTTGAACTTGTACCAGACGGGGAAGCAGTGGCCTATCATACAGAACATTCCCGAGAACTGCGCGCCGAACTGCCATTTATCAAACATCTGCCACATTATGAGAGCGGTCAAAAATACGGGCAGCGCGGTCTTGAGAATGTCGAAGATAAGCACCAGCCACGTTACAAAGCCGTTGCCGTAGGTGCGCTTGAAGTTCGTAAATCCCGGGTTGTTGCTGCCGAAATCCCTGATGTCCTGCTTATATACAAGCTTAGATAGAATTATCGCGCCGTTGAGTCCGCCCAAAAGGTAAGACACAACAGCCGATACACAAAGAACCGCGATCATCATACGCCGAACCTGTCGATATTCTTGCCCCAAGAGAATATGCCGATCGCGTCAGCGCCGATAGACGCGCCGATGATCGGGCCGATATATCCGAGCACGATCTCCGCGTTGGGGAGCTTTTCCTTGAGCATCTCAACTACCTCCTGCGCCTCGTCAAGGCAGTCGGCGTGAGCTACAAGGATAGTCTGGTTTTCTACGTCCTCTATACCCTCTACGGTAAGGTCAACGATCTCCTGCATTGAGTTGATCCTGCCCTTCGCCTTTTTGATCGGGATATTGTCACCCTCGGGGTTAGAGATAATGATGGGCTTTACGCCGAGAAGATTTCCGAAGAAAGCGGAAGAACCCTTTACTCTGCCTGCAGCCTTAAGAGCGTTGAGGTTGTGAACGGTAACAAACTGATTCACGTTGTTTCTTACAGCCATTGTCTGCTCAACAACAGCGTCAAAATCAAGACCCTGATCTCTGAGCTTTGCTGCCTTGATAGCTACCTGACCCTCGCCCATACTGGCGTTGAGTGAGTCGATGCTCGCGATCTTGGCGTCGGGATAATCCTTGAGCAGCTCGTCCGCTACTACCTTACCGGTATTTACAGAGCCGGAGCACTTTCCGGAGCAAGCTATGTAGATAATGTCAAAGCCCTCGTCAAGCCACTTTTTGAAGAATTCCTCAAATGTGGGCGCGGGGACCTGAGTTGTGGTAACTCGGTTGCCGTCACGGATAGTGTCGTACAGATCCTGCGGTGAATAGTACTCCCAGTCAAGGCTTGCGGGTGTTTCCTCGCCGTCCTTGACGGTGTTCATTTTAAGGTAGTCAATGTTATACTTCTCTCTTAATTCCTTTGTAAGATCCGAGCAAGAGTCGGTTACAACTTTAATAGGTCTCATAGTAAAAATCTCCTTTATTCAAGAATAATTATATAATCGTAAATCGGCTGTCCGCCGTCAATCATAACTATTTCTGTTCTGCGGTAGGCTTTTCTCAGCTGAGAATAAACCTCGTCGGCTTCCTCCTTGGGAACATCCGCACCGCAGATAACAAGCATAATGTCATAACGCTTCGCGTTCAGCTTTTCGGTAAGACCGATCGCGGTCTCTGCCCTGTTTGCGTTGTCAATATATATCTTATCGTCAACAAAGCCGATGTAGTCGTCCTTTTTGATCTCAATGCCGTCCAGCTCGGTATCACGTACCGCCTTGGAAACACCGCCGGTAACGACTCCGGCAATAACTTCCTCGAGCTCCGAGATTATAGCCTCAACATCATTTGAGGTAGTGTCGAGCATAGAGATAGCCGCGTAACCCTCGCCGATGGTCTTGCTGGGAACGACCCTTACATCCGCGCCGTCATACAAATCCGCCGCCTGCTTTGCCGTCATAATGATGTTGCCGTTGTTCGGGAACATAAAGATCGTGTCCGCGTTTACCTCGTTGAACGCCGAGATCATATCCTCGGCAGACGGGTTCATACTCTGTCCGCCGTCAACAACATAGTCGCATCCGAGCGAAATAAATGTTTCCTTTATGCCCTCGCCCGCCGCAACGCTGACGATACCGTACTGCTTGTGCGGCTTTTGCTTTTTGGGGACAAACTCCTTTTGCGAGTGGGTCTCGTTATGCTGGAGCGTCATATTCTCGACCTTCATTGTAAGGAACTCGCCGAACTGCTGAACATAGTTGAAAACGTCACCGGGCTTCTTTGTATGAACGTGCACCTTGACTATCGTGCCCTCGCGGAAAGCAACTACCGAATCGCCCACGCTGTTAAGCCAACCGATCAAAGCGTCTATGTCGAAGGAGTCAATGTCGATCTTAGCTTTTTGCAGTCTGAGCAGGAACTCTGTGCAGTAGCCGAACTCGAGCACGCTGTCCTCGGTAAAGGCGTCAAGGTCAATGTGTTTTCTTGAGGAAGTCTGATCTGCCGCAGCTTCAAATGTTTCGCCGCTGATCGCTCTTTTCATACCTTCAACGATATAGATAAAGCCCGCGCCGCCGCTGTCAACAACGCCCGCCTCTTTCAAGACGTCGAGCAGATCGGGCGTCCTCTCAAGAGAACGGCTGAGCTCCCAAAGCATATCGTCAAAATAGCTTTCAAAGCTGCTGTTGTTTGTAAAACGGCTGTTGGCATAGCGCACGCCGTCCTTGTAGACCGTGAGGATCGTTCCTTCCACGGGAACCGAAACCGCGCTGTACGCCTCATCAACGCCGCTTTCCATCGCCTTGGCGAATACCGGAACGTTAGCGCTTTCAACGCCCTCCAAGCCCTTGGCTATACCGGCAAATATCCTCGATAAAATAACGCCTGAATTGCCCCTTGCGCCGAGCAGCATACCGCTCGCGGCGCGCGAAGATGTAACAGCGATAGAATTGCCTTCACTGTCGGCGATCGTCGCGGCTCCGGCGTCGATAGTCATAAACATATTGTCTCCGGTATCGCCGTCGGGGATCGGGAACACGTTCAGATCGTTAACGGTTTTGATGTTTTCTCTTAATCTTGCGGCGCCGCTTTTGATCATATTTGCGTACAAAGCGCCGTCCATTGATTTTGTGCTCATAGAACCTTCCTAACAACAAGGCAACACCGCACATAATGCGGTACAGCCTTTATATTTGGTGTTAATACAGCCAAAGGATATTATAACATATCAAAAATAAATAATCTACAGTTTTTTACAAATTTTTCATTGTAAAGATGTGCTAAACCTGCTTTTTCCTGTAGTATTGACATTTTCTCCAATAAAGTATAAAATTTAGTATAAGGATGTGGTGATTTGAGCAAAAAAGACAGCGTCGATATATACTCACAATCGATTCATAAACGCAAAAAAGGCAAGGGCGGCAAGGTCGCGCTGATAATAATCATAGTATTGCTTGTGCTGATACTCGCCGCGGCGGCTTGGGTCTGGTTTTTTAACCGTGATTTGATAGCTGATTTTCTGCCTCAGCAGGATACTGAACCTACGACCGTTGAGGCAACTACCGTACAATCAACTACCGCCGAAGTAACCGTGGAAGAAACTACCTTAGCGGAGATCCAAGTACCCGATGTAAGCAGCGGCAAGGCGCAGGACGCGTATTCCAAGCTCAACAGCGTTGGGCTTCGTTATACTGTTGTCCGCGAATACAGCACGGAAGTCAAGGCGGAAAACGTGATCAGCCAGGAGCCTGAGCCCGGAACCGTTTTAAAACAGAACGAAACCGTTACGCTCCATATTTCAAAGGGTATAGATCATCCGCCCGATGAACCTACCGCGCCGACCTCGGCTACCGCTCCGTCAAAAAAAGGTACGGATAAAAAACAGCCTGCCGGCAAATACATCCTCGAAGATTCAAGTACGAGGATAATAGACCGAAGCGAGCTGTATTCGCTCGATACAAACGAGCTGACGCTCGCGCTCAACGAGATCTACGCAAGGCACGGCAGAAAGTTCAATTCCCCCGAGATACAGGCGCATTTTAACAAGCAGTCCTGGTACAAGGGCACGATATCTCCGTCCGATTTTGACGACAGTATGTTGTCATCCGTAGAACGGGCCAATACCGCAACCATACTCAG
>JBGULZ010000052.1:0-6440 GCA_045116595.1 Ruminococcus sp.
CGGAAACCTTTCGCTTACAAAAATGTATGATAAAAGCTCAGAGATCACAGAGCTTTTGAGGGCAAAAACCGAGATAGACTATACTCCGCTGATAAACCAACTGCTTTCTATGCGCGATGAGCTCGCGGCACTTCGCGGATGATCCGATTTCCCTTTTACGGAAGGATATTAAAATGAAACACCCACGCAAATTTTCAAGAACAATTAAAATTTTCGTCGCTGTTATACTATGCGTTTCCGCTGTGTTTATGTGCGCTGTTCCCGCTTCCGCGGAAGTACCGCCTAAACAGCCTCAAAAGGTCAAGGTCGGCTATTACGAAAACGAGGTTTTCCAGGAGGGAGCAAGCGAGGGCGCTATAAAAAACGGATACGCCTATGAGTACTATATGAAGATGTCTGAGTACACGGGCTGGAGGTACGAGTATGTGTACGGGGATTTCAACGATCTCTATCAAAAGCTGCTTGACGGAGAGATCGACCTGTTGGCGGGGCTTGCTTATAAAGAGGACCGCAAGGGTCTGATCGGCTATCCCGAAAACATAATGGGAAGCGAGACATACAGTCTTGTAAAGCACGGCTCGGACGATTCGATCACCGCCGATCCCCAAACGCTTAACGGCAAAAAAATAGCCGTGCTGGAAAGCGCGATGGTCGACGCTCTCAACAAGTATTTGAGCGCCAATAACGTCAAAGCCGAGATCGTAAAGTTCAGCGATTACACGGAGCTTTTTGCTGCCTTTGATAAAAAAGAGACAGATCTTTTTGCCGCCGAGGGCGACGGTGCTTACGGCAGAGACAACGCTGAGGTGCTCTGCTCATTCGGCACATCCGACTACTATTTGTGCGTAAGCAAAAAACGCGCGGATCTTCTCGACCAGCTGAACAAAGCGCAGATTTCGCTGCTTTCGGAGGAACCGAGCTATATGACCTCGCTTCGTTCAAAATACTATTCTGTAAGCGTTAGCAGCCGTGCCTTTTCAAATGCGGAAAAGGAGTGGCTGAATTCTCACGACAGCGTCGACGTCGGCTATTTGAACAACTTTTTGCCGTTCAGCGATACGGACAAGGACGGTAACGTCGACGGTATGGTAAAGGATTTAGTGCCTCTGATTTTTGAAAAAGTGGGCGCTTCAAATATAAAAATCAATTACCGCGGATACGATAACTACGAAGATATGATCGACGGGATGACCTCGGGAGAGATCGACGTCGCTTTCCCGACCGGAGGCAGGTTGTATCACTCCGAGGAGAACGGCTTGTACCAATCCGGGGCCGTGATTTCCGCTACTACGGAAATCGTTTATAAGGATGAATTTGATCCGGACGCCAAGCAAACCTTTGCCGTGAATAAATACAATAAATTGCAATACTACTTTGTAAAAGATAATTATCCAGACGCCGAGATCGTATACTGTGATTCAATAGAAGAATGTCTCGACGCTGTTATAATGGGAAAGGCTAAATATACCGCGCTTTACGGCCTTCGCGCTAACGATATCCTGAAAAACGGCGAGTACAGCCTTCTTATGACGCGTAAAACCAATCAGGTCGAGGAGCGCTGCTTCGGTGTAGAGATCGGCAACGAGGGATTGCTTAAGCTTATCAACCGCGGTTTAAGCGTTATCGGCCCTAACTATCCGATCGACCTGGCAAATGAGTATTCGGAAAAGCTCTATACCTACGGACTAATCGACGCGCTGCGTGATAATATGATATTTATCGGTATACTGATCTTCGTTATCATCGCGCTTGTCATCTTTTTTATGGTGCGTGACTCATACCGTAAAAGAAAGCAGATCGCCGCAACCAGAACAGCCGCGCTCGTGCTCGAAGAAAAGAACGCCGAGCTCGCGGAAAGCAAGGAAGCTCTTTCGGAAGCCCTTGCCGAGGCCGAAAAGGCAAACAACGCAAAGACAGATTTTCTTAACAGTATGTCTCACGATATAAGAACACCGATGAACGCGATCGTGGGATTTACAGCGATGGCGAAACGCAATATCGACAACAAGTCGCTGATCGAGGATTACCTGGAAAAGATCTCTGTATCAAGCCGCCATCTTATTTCGCTTATCAACGATGTGCTCGATATGAGCAGGATCGAAAGCGGAAAGATCCGCATAGAGGAATCCGACGTTCATCTTCCGGATCTGATCCACGATATCTGGACTATAATTCAGTCAAACATCAAGTCAAAGAGCTTGGAGCTCAATATCAACACACAGGATGTTATTCACGAGGACGTTATTACCGACCGCCTCAGACTCAATCAGGTCCTGCTCAATATATTGACAAACGCTGTCAAGTTTACGCCCGAGGGCGGGTCTGTCAGCTTTTGCGTAACGGAAAAACCATGCGAAGAGGAAAACCATGCCTGCTTTGAATTCAGGGTGAAGGATACCGGTATCGGTATGAGCGAGGAATTCCAAAAGAAAGTTTTTGATTCGTTCAGCCGTGAAAAAACAAGTACCGTAAGCGGTATCCAGGGTACCGGACTCGGTATGGCGATAACCAAAAATATAGTTGATATGATGGGCGGAACGATCACCCTTACCTCAAAAAAAGGCGAGGGCTCGGAGTTTGTTGTCAATGTTCCGTGCAAGATCAGCGAAACGGATAAAAACCAAGAAAGTCTTGCCGATATCAACGGGTTAAATGTGCTTGTTGTTGACGATAACACGGATAACTGCATTTTGATATGCAAGATGCTCAGCAATATGGGCGCGGAGTCCGTTTGGACAAACGACGGCGAAAAGGCTATTGAATGTGCCCGCGAGGCGTATGAACGGGGAGAAAAGTTTGGGGCTTATATCGTCGATCTTATGATGCCCAATGTGGACGGAATAAATACTACGCGCAAGATCCGTGAGATCGTCGGCGATAAGGATCCGATAATAATAATCACAGCGTATGACTGGACAGATTACGAGACAGAGGCTCGCGACGCGGGTGTAACGGCGTTTTGCACTAAACCGCTGTTTGAATCCGAGTTCAGGGACGTTCTTTCAAAACAGTTCAAGCTGTCCGCCGACGGAAGCAAGCAAGAGGAAGGCGCGGTCGATTTCAGCGGAAAACGGTTGCTTGTTGCCGAGGATAACGAGATGAACCAGACGATCGCAGTTTCTATTTTGGAGAGCTCGGGCTTTAAGGTCGATGTTGCCGAAAACGGCGAGATCGCGCTGAATATGATAACGGACGCAGAAAGCGGCTTCTATGACGCCGTGCTGATGGATATCCAGATGCCCGTTATGGACGGCTACGAGGCGGCAAAGCGCATAAGAGCGCTCGATGACCCCGGCAAGGCGAATATCCCGATCGTCGCGGTCACGGCGAACGCCTTTGAGGAGGACCGCAAGATCTCGCTTGAAGCGGGAATGAACGGACACCTCGCAAAGCCATACGATATACCCGAGATGCTAAAGCTTCTTGATGAGCTTCTTAATTCTAAATAAGAAATATAACCGCCGGTTTTGAAGCCGGCGGTTTTTTCGTTCGTCTTTTTTGCCTTAATAAATATAAAATAACGTATAATCCAACAATACAAAACGCCGCAAATGTCGATTTATAGTCATTATTTATCTTTTGTAAACTCAAAAATGCACTTGAATTGGACAATGTTCATAATTGTTGTCAACAGTGCACAATAACGTTGACAATTGTTGTTGAAAATAGTAAAATTATATTGAGTTGGATTATGCTCTATTACTCAGGCAAAGGAGAGTATAAAATGAAAAGAACATACAAAAAGCTGATTTGTGTAATTCTGTCGGCAGTTTTGCTTCTTTCGGCACTACCTCTGACAGTGCACGCGGCGGCTGATACGTACAGCGTAAAAACCCCCCAAGAGTTGCGTAATGCTGTTACCGAAATAAACGGCGCCGGAGCAGGTGAATATACGATCAGCTTGGCGGCAGATATCTACTCTGAGATAGGCGGAATAGACATAGGGTCCATTGAACGTGATTATACCGGTACTGTCGTTACCATCATCGGCAATGGTCATTCCCTTACTTGTTCATCCGGACAAAACATACAAGCGTGGAACGGAGCAAAGGTCATACTCGGCGATGGTGAAACAGAGCTTACCCTTATAGGGGATATGAGCGGTGTAAACAACTCTTATCCGGGCATAGTATATATTTTTGGTACGAAATCTGTCGGCGTTATGAACGACAAAGTAACCTTGAAAAACAATATGACCAATAACCAGCTTGGCGCCGGGGTCACTGTCCAGGGTGGTACCTTCACTATGAATGGAGGTACGATTGAGAATTGTGGCGTCAATGGCGGATCGATAAGTTATGGCGGCGGTGTAGGCGTATTTGTCGGCGGCTCATTCATTATGAATGGCGGTACGATTAAAGACTGCTATACTATATCAAGCTATAAAAACGATAATGATGATAAAGATATATCATCTTGTGGCGCAGGTGTTTTTGTCTCATCAATTGCATCCTTCACTATGAACGGTGGAACGATCAGCAATAACACAGCAACTAACACCGGCGGCGGTATATCGTGCGGCGGCGGTGTAGCGTTGATTATCTCAAACAACGAAATGGTTGACTACGGCAAGGGAAATCCTCAGAGTTCGGTTACCATCAACGGCGGTACTATCACCGACAACAAAGCTGATCTCGGCGGAGGTGTTTTTGCCTCAGGTTATTACAAATCTTATGTCAATGCGGTAGGAACAGCGACCCCGGGAGGAGGATCTCCGCAGGATCCGGGTCTCTATATCAACGGCGGTGAAATATCCTCTAATAAAGCCAATGAAATGGGTGGAGGTGTGTTTGCTGTATGTTTAAAAGATTCAAGCAAAGCGCAAATTCATAACGCTGAAATTAAAAATAATACCGCAGCCAAAGGCGCGGGAGTAATGAACTATTCTTACTGGACAAAGCTCGATATTGATAATTGTACGATTTCAAATAACAAAGCAACGACAAACGGTGGAGGTGTAATGGCTGAAGGTAACTCCGACGGAGGGTTTACTGCAATAAAAAATACAACGATAACCGAAAACACTTCCGGCGCAAGAGGCGCAGGTGTTTACTACGATTCAGTTTCAGGAATCTGTATTTCAGGCGCCGATATTATTCAGGATAATACTTTTAACGGCAAGCATAACAACCTTAATGTTTTTAGTCTAAAGAAACCCGTAAAGGTTGTTGGAAGTTTAACAGGCTCACAAATCGGGCTGTCTGATCCTACACTTTGGGATGACGGCAAGGAAGATATTGATGTAGACGCTGTTTCAACATTACGTCTCACAGATGGTTATAAATCTTACAACGATTCGTTAATTCCCGCTGATGCTTTTACATCCGACCATGAAGGTTGGGTTGTGGATTTTGGTGATAAATATGAATCAACGAAAACGGTTTATAAATACACAGCTGAAAAATACAATAATAATATAGGTTTGGATGAAGGCTATTTAATAAAAGTTGAACAAGAAGAAAACCAAGAGTATATCAAATTCGATGCTACAACAGATATCGCCAATAAGTATTCTGACACTTTTATGACTGAGTTCGATAAAAGGTTTAAAGACAATGGATATACTTTTGTAATGGATTATTATTATCGTGGTTATTCTTCGTATCCGGGTAAAATATATAAGGATCCGAAAAGTGAAACATATATCGCCTTATTGAAAGTAGGTCAATGGACAGTCTATATTTTTACATACGATGATTTAGGTTATTTGCAGAATAATATCGGAGGCTACTCCCTACTTCAGGGAGCCGGTAATATTCAAGATTATGAAGGTGGTGAAAGTGGTAAAGTTGTACTTGCTTTACATGGATTTTTTGATAATGACGGTAACTTTTTTAAAGATGTTTCGCCTACACAAGTAGAGCTTGAATACGATGAGCCTTTAGATTTTGAAGGTGCGCAAACTAAGACGTTGTATAAAATTAACGAATATGGTTTTGCGACTACAAAGTATGTAATCGAAGAAAGCTCTGAGGAGGAAGCGGGCTCATACGATTATACCAACGAAGTCCGTCTTGTTCGCAAAAATACGGTCGATTACCACATCAACAACAAAACTATTGCCGACGCCAAATATCAGGGTGAAGATATCTTTACCACTTATGTGGAAGATTCAACGGGAAAAGACATAACAATCGGCGGCACCATAAATGCGTTCTATACTGTTCCCGAAGTCACTCCTACAAAGCAAAACAGCTGCCCGTATATCTTCAAGGGCTGGTATTACGATAAGGCTAATAACAATGATACTCGCCCCGTGAAATTCGACACGGACCAATATACCGCGGGATGCGATATATACGCTCACTGGATAGAAGTCAAGAACGTCGCAAAGGACATGGGAGATGAATATAGCCTTCCCGAAGGAGAAACCGAATACGGCGGTTTTGACCTTACAGGCGTACAGGTTCGCAACAGGATCATTGATACAAACTTCAATA
>JBGULZ010000053.1:0-9042 GCA_045116595.1 Ruminococcus sp.
ATTCCGAGTTTCGGTCGAAAAGACAGCTTACAATACAATAAAAATAATAATAAAATCAAAATCAATTGGAGGAATCAATTATGGCAACGACAATAGGTATAGATTTAGGTACAACAACTTCATGCGTTGCAGTTATCGAGGGCGGCGAGCCCGTAGTTATCGCTAACGCCGAGGGTTCAAGAACTACCCCGTCGGTCGTAGCGTTCTCTAAGGACGGCGAGAGAATGGTAGGCCAGGTCGCAAAGCGCCAGGCTATCACCAACCCCGACAGGACCGTTTCTTCTATCAAGAGAGAGATGGGTTCATCCTACAAGGTAACCATCGACAACAAGAGCTACACTCCGCAGGAGATCTCAGCGATGATCCTGCAGAAGCTCAAGGCTGACGCCGAGGCTTATCTCGGAGAGACAGTAACTCAGGCGGTAATCACCGTACCCGCTTACTTTACAGACGCACAGCGTCAGGCTACAAAGGACGCAGGTAAAATCGCCGGTCTTGACGTTAAGAGGATCATCAACGAGCCCACAGCCGCGGCTCTCTCTTACGGCGTAGACAAAGAAAACGACCAGAAGGTCATGGTTTACGACCTCGGCGGCGGCACATTCGACGTTAGTATCATCGAGATGGGCGACGGCGTTCAGGAGGTTCTCGCAACAGCAGGTAACAACCGTCTCGGCGGCGACGACTTCGACAAGAGGATCATCGACTGGATGGTTCAGTCATTCAAGACAGAAACAGGCATTGACCTTTCATCCGATAAAATGGCTATGCAGAGACTCAAGGAAGCTGCGGAGAAGGCTAAAATCGAGCTTTCCGGCGTAACCACATCATCGATCAACCTTCCCTTTATCACTGCGGATCAGACAGGTCCTAAGCACCTTGACCTCACACTTACAAGAGCTAAATTCAACGAGCTCACATCCGACCTCGTAGAGGCTACAATGGGTCCCGTCCGCTCGGCTCTCTCAGACTCGGGTCTTGAGATCGGTCAGATCGACAAGGTTCTTATGGTCGGCGGTTCTTCAAGGATCCCCGCTGTTCAGGAGGCTGTTCAGAAGCTCATCGGCAAGGAGCCGTTCAAGGGCATCAACCCCGACGAGTGCGTTGCTATCGGCGCGTCTATCCAGGCAGGCGTTCTCGGCGGCGAGGTCGACGGACTTCTGCTCCTCGACGTTACTCCCCTTTCTCTCGGTGTTGAGACAATGGGCGGCGTAATGACAAAGATCATCGACAGAAACACAACTATCCCGACAAAGAAGAGCCAGATCTTCTCTACTGCTGCCGATAACCAGACACAGGTTGAGATCAACGTTCTCCAGGGTGAGCGTGAATTCGCGCGCGACAACAAGTCGCTCGGACTCTTTGCCCTCACAGGTATCGCTCCCGCTATGAGAGGTATCCCGCAGATCGAGGTAACCTTCGACATCGACGCTAACGGTATCGTTAACGTATCCGCTAAGGATCTCGGCACAGGCAAGGAGCAGAAGATCACTATCACCGCTTCGGGCAATATGAGCAAGGACGATATCGACAAGGCTGTTAAGGACGCGGAGCAGTACGCCGCGGAGGACAAAAAGCGCCGCGAGGAAGTCGACGCTAAGAACGAGGCCGAAAACCTCGCTTATCAGGCAGAAAAGCTTGTAAACGAGAACGGCGACAAGCTCGGCGAGGACGACAAGAGCACTATCACTACAAAGGTATCCGCTGTAAGAGAAGCTATCACAAAGAACGACGTTTCGCTCATCAAATCCGCTAAGGATGATTTGCAGAAGGCTCTCTATGACGTATCCGCAAAGCTCTATCAGCAGGCAGCTCCCCAGGGCAACCCCGGTCAGGCGGGTCCCGATATGGGCGGAGCTCAGCCCGGAGCAGATAACGGCGGAAACAACAACGGTAACGACGGCAACGTTTACGACGCTGACTTCACCGACGTCAACGAATAAGTCGCGGCGGCGACACCGCAATCCGCCTATTAATAACTTCGCATTTTATTATAGGTTTTATTAACGGCGGGTCAGCACGGGAGCTGATCCCGTACAGATAATAATCAGGCACATACAACACAGGGCGCACAAATTCCGTGCGCCCATACGCTGTAATAAGAGCTAAATTTTTCGGTGAACCGAAAAGCTGATTTTTCAGCAAGCTTGCGAAGCAAATTTAGCTCGCGAAAGCGAATTTAGCTTGGCGAAGCCAAATTTAGATTGCCGAAAGGCAAATTTAGCTGTAGAAATGAGTGTATCCAATGGCAGATAAAAGAGATTATTACGAGGTGCTCGGGCTCAACAAGGGTGCGAGCGACGATGATATAAAAAAAGCGTACAGACAGCAAGCCAAAAAGTACCACCCCGACCTTCACCCCGGCGACAAAGCCGCGGAAGAGAAGTTCAAGGAGGTCAACGAGGCTTACGAGGTACTGTCCGATAAAGAAAAGAAGGCTCGCTACGACCAGTTCGGCCACGCGGGAGTTGACCCCAACTTCGGCGCGGGCGGTGGCGGTTACGGTGGAAATCCGTTCAACGGCGGCATTGACCTTGACGATATTTTCTCGAGCTTTTTCGGAGGATTCGGCGGAAGACGCGGCAACGCGGCAAACCGTCCGCAGAGGGGCAGCGACGTCAACGCAAGCATAACCATCACCTTTGAGGAGTCCGCAAAGGGCTGCAAAAAGACCGTAAGCTACAACAGCGTTGACAACTGCGATACCTGTCACGGCACAGGCGCGGAACCCGGAACTCACGCAAAGACCTGCTCGGCGTGCGGCGGCTCGGGAAAGGTCACGGTAAACCAGCGCACTCCGTTCGGCACAGTCCAGACCCAGCGCTCCTGCGACGCCTGCCACGGCACAGGCAAGATCATCGAGAAGCCGTGCCACAAGTGTAACGGTTCCGGCAGACACAGAAAGAGCCACACCGTTGATGTGACTATCCCCGCGGGTATAAAGGATCAGATGATGCTCAATGTGAGCGGACACGGCAACGCCGGCTACAACGGCGGCCCCAAGGGCGATCTGCACGTAAGCGTCAACGTCAAAAAGCACAGTATCTTTGAGCGCAGAGGCGACGACGTATGGTGCGACCTGCCTATCACCTTTGCCCAGGCTGTTTTGGGCGCGGAGGTAGTTGTTCCCACGCTCGACGGCAAGGTTAACTACTCCATCCACGAGGGCACTCAGCCCAACGATATTTTCAGGCTCAAGGGCAGGGGCATTCCCCATCTCGGCGGACGCGGACGCGGCGACCAGTACTGCAGGGTGCTGGTTGAGATCCCCAAAAACCTCAACAACAAGCAAAAGGAGCTCGTGCGCCAGTTTGACTCTACAACATCCGAGAAAAACTACGCCAAGCGCAAGAACTTCTTTGAAACTCTAAAGAAATTTTTTAACGAATAATTATGAATAACTGGACAGAAATAAAAATAGAAGTCAACGCCGTTGATATCGACAGGGCGAGCGACATCGCGAACGTTGTCGTCCCCTACGGCATCTACATAGAGGACTACACAAACCTTGAGCAGACCGTTGAGGAGATCGCGCATATCGACCTTATTGACGAGGAGCTGCTGAAAAAGGACAGGAGCAAGGCTTACGTTCACATCTACCTCGAACCCGATGTTTCTCCCGCCGAGGCGGTGGCATTTTTGAGCGGACGTTACGACAGCGAGGGCATAAAGCACAAAATCGAGCTCGCGGACTGCGCCGAAGAGGATTGGCGCAACAACTGGAAAAAGTATTTTTCTCCGCTTGACGTCGGCTCAAAGCTCACTATCGTTCCGAGCTGGTACGAAAACTACGACACCAACGGCAGGATCGCGCTGAACATCGACCCCGGTCTCGCGTTCGGCACGGGCGGTCACGAGACCACCCGTCTCTGCCTTGAGATGTGCGAAAAGTATATGAAGCCCGGCGACACTGTGCTCGACGTAGGCTGCGGCAGCGGTATCTTAGGGATCGCCGCGCTGCTCACGGGCGCGTCAAAGGCGGTCGGCGTTGATATCGACGAGGTCGCCGTCAGAACGGCAAAAGAAAACGCCGAGCTAAACGGCGTTGCGGACAGATTCACGGCAATTCACGGAAGCTTTACCGATAAGGTAAGCGGCAAATTTGATATCGTTCTGGCTAACATCGTAGCCGACGCGATCATCTTCCTCTCAAAGGGCGTTCGCGACTTTATGAATGATAACTCCGTCTACATTATGAGCGGTATCATCGACACCCGCGCTGACGAGGTAAAGCAGGAAGTAAGCAAATATTTTGACATAATCGAGGAACACCTTGACGGCGGCTGGGTATGCCTCGCCGCAAAGATAAAGGAAAAGCAATGAAAAATTATCAATATATAACTCTGCGTGAGCGGCCCGGGATAAAGGACAGCGCCGCGCAGTGGTTTCATGAAAAATGGGGCGTGCCCAAGGAGGCATACCTTGAATGTATGGACGAATACCTCAGCGGTAACACCGAATACGGCTGGTATCTTTGCCTTGACGGCGACAAGATCGTCGGAGGCTTGGGCGTTATTGAAAACGACTTTCACGAGCGAAAGGACTTGGCTCCCAACGTCTGCGCCGTTTATACCGAGGAAGCATACCGCGGTCAGGGTATCGCCGGCAAGCTGCTTGATATGACCGTTGACGATATGAAGTCAAAGGGGATCACACCAATCTATCTGTTGACCGATCACACGGGCTTTTACGAGCACTACGGCTGGGAATTTTTGACTATGGTCCAAGGAAGCGACCCCGAACCCTCAAGAATGTACATACACAGATAATCATTTAAAAACTGTAGGGACGTTCAAGCCGAACGTCCCCTGTTTTTATTCATATTCATCATAATTATAAGTTGGCACAGTGTACGTAAATACCTTTGAATAAGGACTTAAACCGCCGTTTTTGAAAAAGGCTCTGATTTGGAAATAATATGTATCTCCTGACTTCAACCCCACCAAATACGCGTAATTAAAAGTTCCCAAATCTCCTCTGATAACTTCATAACTCCATCCAGCGTCTGTTGAATTTTTGTGAAACAGATAATATCCATCGCAGGACAGGGGATATGACCATTCCATTCCGGCATAACCATAATTGCCCGAATCAGGTATAATACTTGTAATCACCGGTTTACATTGCGATACTCCTATCACCACGGTTTTGACCGCCGACCACTGACCTGCTATACTTCCGTTCATCGGGCAAATCTGCACAGCGTATGTCGCGCCTTTTGTTGGATTTAAAACATTATAGTAATTGCTTTTGACGGTGCGGTAATTCCATTCCTTGTCAGTCAAACGCTTAAACGCCAGTTTATAATGCGAAACACCCTTGATTTTATTCCAGTTGATGTTGAGCATATTGCCAACATCATTCAAGCTTGTTACGGTTGGTCTGTACAGTGTCGTAACCGCTTTTGTGTTGCTCCAAGCTCCATATGTTCTGCCATACATACTCATCATAAACGCTCTTACCTGATAGAAATAAACCGTTCCGCTGACAACATTTTTATCATTATAACTGCTGTTAAAGGAATTGACTTCGGTGTATGTATAGCCTGTATCGCCTAACTTCTTTCTTGCGATTTGATATCCGGTCGGTTGGAAAGAACTATTCCAGCCAATAGTTACCGTCGCGTTGGAATTATACGCGACACTTTGGAGCGTTACCTTGCCTGTTGCCGCGCTTGCAGTCATTGCAGGAACACCGACAACCATTACACCGAGTAATATAATCACCGCAAGTGTCATTGAAATGATTTTTTTCATATTTTTCATCCTTTCTTAAATAAGATTTAGAGATTGGGACAATACCCCTCTATTAATAAAATGCATCAGAACGCGTTTTGGTTTCAAAAAGTTTAAAACTTTTATTTCGCAAATTAAAAAGACGCACAATCCGAGGACTGCACGTCAAAAAACACAGCTCCGATTGTCGCCAAACAAGTTCACAACATCACATAAACATACTTTGTTTTAAGGGATAGTGGAACAGAGCATAGTGTTTTTATCATGTTATAGATAAAAAACACTATCCCCGCTATCAAACAAAATATGTATTAAGTTGTAAACTTGTTGGCACTTTTATCTTACCACACTACGAGGAATTTCGCAATCCAAAAATTCTACTATCATTTTGTCGGTTTTGCACAACGAAAACATCAACACCGCCCCCTCAGTCGCATTGCACGGCTAAAGCCGCACGCGACAGCTCCCCCAAAGCACGACTGTGCGTTGGGGGAGCCTTTAAAAACGCTGTCATTCTGAGGCAAGATGCAAGAATCTCATATCTCTTTATCCCACGTTAGTGGTTTATCAACGAGATCCTTCGATTTGCGTCGTCGTCGCCGCGACCTCAGGATGACAGCTTGTTTTTATTTATTCAGTTTTTCTTCAAGATACTGCGCGGCTTCGTCAAAGTAATCGCCCTCGAACATCTCCGCTCTGCCCTCGTCGACTCTCTGAGCGAGGTCGGGGTCGATCGGAACCTTAGCGATGACCTTTGTATCGTACTTCTCTGCGATCTCGTCGATATGGCTGTCGCCGAATATCGAATGTTTTTTTCCGCACTCAGGGCACTGAAAATAGCTCATATTCTCTACCAAGCCCAAAAGCGGAACGTTCATCATATTCGCCATCTTGACCGCCTTTTCTACGATCATACCGACAAGCTCCTGCGGAGAAGCTACTACGATGATACCGTCGAGCGGAATGCTCTGGAACACCGTCAGCGGGATATCGCCTGTTCCGGGCGGGAGGTCGACAAACATATAGTCGATGTCGTCCCAGATAACGTCTGTCCAGAACTGCTTGACCGTGCCGACGATCATCGGCGCGCGCCATACTACCGGGTCGGTGTCGTTTTCAAGAAGCAGGTTGATAGAGATAAGCTTAATGCCGGTTACGGTCTCCGCGGGGAAGATACCGAAATCGCTGCCCATACATTTTTCCTTGATGCCGAACGCCTTGGGGATCGACGGCCCCGTGATATCCGCGTCCAAGATCGCGACCTTTTTGCCGAGGCGGTTAAGCGTTACCGCAAGGTTTGTGGTCACCATACTTTTGCCTACTCCGCCCTTGCCCGAAACAACGCCGATAACGTGTTTTACGCTGCTTTGCGGATTGAGCTCCTCGTGCAGATCCTGCTGGGTCCCGCAGCTGCTCGAGCAGTTTTCACAATCGTGATTACATCCCATAATTTTCACCTTTTTTCAAAAAATTGATTTCAATAAAACAGGGCAGCACCGAGCTGCCCCGTTGTTTTTGCAGATTATTGATTATTCTTCGTCTTTCTTGACGTCCTCGGCAGCTTCTTCGGCTTTTTCAGCCTCTTCGCCGTCTTTGTCCTCAGCTTTTTCTTCTTCCTGAGCTTCAAGGATATCGGCTTCTACTCCGCCTTCAAGAACTTCTTTGTCTTCCTCGTTCTCATCGCCGTCAGCCTCGTTCTCCTCCTCATCAGTCTTGAGCTCAAAGCCGCTGATGAATGTGTAGGGGATACCGTAACCGAGCGCAACACCCGCGAGAGCAACGATAACGCTGACTGTGCCTGTGTTTGAAGAAACAAAACCGCTGATAACCGGAATGTTCGCTACGGAAGCGATAATGATGAACAGTGACGGAATAACAAGGATCAAAAGTGTAAGCGGTGAAAAGCGCTTTACTGCCTTGCCGTCGCCCACTCTTGTAGCATAGAACAAAAGCAGACCGAATACAACATAAACAAGTACTGTTACAAGCTGTCCTACCGTGCTTAACTTACCGTTAGCCGAAAGACTTGCGGCAAACTGAGAAAAGAACTGCGCGCAAACAATAAACGCTAACATCAAAAATGCCGAGAAAAACAGATTGATGGTTTCTCTCTTATCAGGTTTTTTCAAATCCATTACCTCCAATATAATCTGGGTTTTCCCTGATGGTCAGGGGTCGTCCTATAACACTTTATCACAAAAAACCGAAAAATGCAAGTGCAGCGAAAAATTTACGACTGACTGAGCATTATTTTGTAGTTTCTGATTTCAAGCTCAAGCGCATTTCTGTCCGCAGGCTGAGAAACAAGCAGGTATGTCCTGCCGTATTGGTCTGTCCTTTTGAGCTTTAAGAGCCACTTGTTAACAAACACGATCTTGTTATAAGCTGTGATTTTTGTATCTCTGTACGGAAGCCTGTTGAACAGGGTGATAAAGATATTTTTATACGCGTAAATAACATCGCAAAGTCCTCTGTAGATAGCGTCGTTTGTAACGCGGTTCGCAAGGTCTGCCTTGTACCATTGGAAAAACTTTGAGTGATCCAAATCGTACACCATCATCTGGGTGATATCGTGCGCGAAGCAGAAGAAACTGCTGTCCCAAACGTCCAGGAAGTAATTCGTGGAGTAGTTGGGATTGATCCTATCCTGGAACGACTTGATCCCATCCATGATCATATAGTAATATTCGTCGACCTTTGCGAGCGGCTGGTAGTTGAACGACGGAACTGCCTCAGACATAATGCTGTTGTCATAAGGGGCGATGAAAAGTCTGTCGGCAATGATGGTATCGCTGACATTTTTGATAAGGCGGTTAAATTCGATAGTGAGGTTTCCCCTGACATCGGTGCCGTTGGGCGCGTAGGCAACGCAGTTTGCCGCCGCTTCGTTATAATTATCAAAAGCCGCTTTTATATCAACGGGTTTTTCCGCGGCGATCACCTTGCAACAGCAAAACCATACCTCAAAGTTATCGGGCTCGTCCTTTTTGAGAGTTTCAAGAATATTGTTTGCGCCGGCATAATCGAACATATTATAGCAGAGTATCGCCTCCGAAAGCTTATTTTCGGGCTCAGGGCTCTGCTCGGCGGGCTGAAACTCAGGAACCGGCTCGATCACCTGTGATGTTGCGATCTCCTCAGTTTTCGGTTCATCGTCCTGCTGCGCGGGTTGGATTTCGAGCTCTATTTTATGTCCGCAGTATTCGCAAAAAGCAAAGCTTCTTTCAAAATCAATGTCAAATTCCTGTCCGCAGTTGTCACATTTAATATGTTTGCCGGTCATATACTCACATCCCATTATCATTTT
>JBGULZ010000054.1:0-2849 GCA_045116595.1 Ruminococcus sp.
TCATAATTTGTTTTAACGGTATTTTTTTCATTGACTGACCATAAGCAAACATAACGCCTTCATATACAACGATAAAAACAGCAAGCGTTATGAAGAACATCAGAAAATCAAACTCATATTCGGGAACACCCTCGACGCCAGCAAAAACAATGTCAACCATAATTCTCAACAAAGCATACTGATACACGGAACCGATGATAAAGCCGATATACGCCGCCGGGCGGTAGCCGTCGAGAACAGAACGCTTGCAATCAGCGCTATCATAGCCGAATACACGCATCATAGCAATATTCTTTTGATTGGAGCGGATGACGGTGGTCACAGCGATATACAGCGTGGTAAACGCCAGAACAACGCCGATAATCAACATCATCAAGCCCATCATTTCACTTGACAAATCCTTCATACTTGCCGACATTTGTATCATAGCCGAGAAGCAGAACGAGGAAAAGGCGATGAAGAACACCAAGGTTTTGCGGCTTCTTAACACAGAGCTCCTCATTTCGGCGACAAAAGTCTTTTTATCTTTTGTGTTTTTGGTTTTCCCCTTTACCTTTACAATACCCTTCAATAGATTGACGCAAGGCTGGCGAAGCTTTAACAGGCTGTTGCATACTGCAATCAAAGCAAAGACCAAAGTGGGAGCAATCACCAGCAGGACGAATAATATCCAATGATAACCAATAGAAAGCTCCGGCAAATAACCGTCTTTATTTTGTAACTCATAAAACTGCGGCATTAACGCAAATGACAGCAAATAACCGACGAAACAGCCAAGGAATACACTCAAGCCGAAAACAGAAAAACCCTTGGCAATTTTGAAATCAGAATAACCGAGAGCCTTTAATATCCCGATTTCCTTTGAATGGCTGTCTATGTAATGCTTGATATAGAAAAACAGCATCACAACGGTAGTGATCGCCAAGCAGCCGCCGCTGACGGCGCAAACGACCTTTGAAGTCATAATCTGTGCGTCATAGAACATCTGCGCGTAAGGGTTGTCAATCAGACCGGCTATCGCAGTTAAATCCAAATAATAGTTTAAAAACATATTGCAGACGGTTACCGCACAGCAGGTCATAATGGAAATTCCGAACAACTTTACGCTGTCCTTGATACTGACAATCATACCGTCACCACCCGATCTCGTAAGCCGTCTTTTTATCCGTGTTTTCGGTAACGCTGACGATTTTGCCGCTGTTCATCTTAATGATTCTGTCGGCGGTTTCGGCTATATTGCTGTTGTGCGTTACCATAATCATCGTAAAGCCCTGTTCCTCGTGCAGCCTGATGATATAGTTAAGTACCTGTCTGCCTGTTTCTTCGTCTAATGCTCCTGTCGGCTCGTCAAGAAAAAGTACCTTCGGATTCTTTGCGAGCGCTCTTGCTATCGCTACACGCTGTTGTTCGCCGCCGCTGAGTTCTGATGGGAATTTTCTGCGCTTATCGGATAAGCCGACCGCTTCGATATATTTCAGATAATCCTTGTTATTGTCGAGGTCAGCACCCATCCTTACATTCTTTTCTACGTTTAGATGGGGGAGCAAATAATACTGTTGAAAGATATAAGCCGTGTTCTCACGTCGGAACTTTGTCAGATCCTTTTCGCTCATATTGCCGAGTTCTTGGCTGTCATAAACAACACAACCGCCGTCTGAAGTCTCCAAGCCCGAAATGACATTGAGAAAGGTTGATTTTCCCGAACCTGAAGCGCCGAGTATGACGATAAACTCACCGTCATTGAAGCGAACGGAAATACCATCCAGCGCTTTAAAGCGGCTTTCGCCTTTTCCGTAATATTTTGTTAAATCATTTATCTCTATCATTATGATTTTCCTTTCAGTCTTTCTGTCAGCAATGCTTTGAAAACTTCCGTCAGCATTATGCCGATCTCATCTTCCGTAAAACGACACATAGATGTTGCGCAAAGGGTGGCAATGCCGTGAGAATATATCCATAGGTGTCGGTACAATATAACAGCGTCATCTGCCGATACAGGATATTCATCGGTAATTGATTTTAAAATATCGGTATAGTTGTCATCAATTTCGGGGAGTATTCTATTTACGCCTATATTACCGGATGTTTTTCGCATAAACAAAAGTTGAAACAGCTTCGGCTCATTTATTGCAAACTGAATATATGACTGACCAACGCCCTTAAAGGCAGGGGTTTGCTGTAATCCTTGCTCAACATATTCGGAATATATCTCACGAGCTTTTGCTTCAATCCCGTTAAGTACCTCGCCCATATTATCAAAAACGGTAAATATCGGTCTTGCCGAGCTGCCAAGATAATTGCCGATTTCTCTTGCAGTAACGGCAGAAATGTCACGTTCACGCAGGATCGCTAAGCCTGCGTCGATAATTTCTTCTTTTGTAAATTTTGCTTTAGGGGGCATAATAAGCTCCTTTCTAAAACAACCGTTTTATAACATTTGTTTTATTATAAAGTATAATAATCGTTTTGTCAATAACCGGATTTGTAACGCCCAAACTCGCAAAGTAATATATTTACCCTACCTATTCGATATTGTTTTGCAAAAGGCGCATAAACAGTTTGTTTTTATCCGTAAAAGCGTGACACTTTTTCGATTAGTTGTTTGGTTCATAAAGCATAATTAATTTATCGCTTTAAAGTGTTGATTTTAAAGGACAGCTATGCTATAATAAACCAAAAGTAATCAGAAATAAACCAAGCTACGAATGATAGCAAATGACTGATAGCTTTTTGATAGCACAAGCTGTGATAACTAAACAAAAATGTATAATTGAAACCATATTTTCCCACGAGAAGCAATATTTATTAAACGAAGTTGTTTAATGATTGCTTTGCACTTAAGAATGGGA
>JBGULZ010000055.1:0-2242 GCA_045116595.1 Ruminococcus sp.
TCCGACGATCGGCGCGCCGCAGCCGGGGCAGCGATCTTTTACGATTTGTTTTGCAAGGGCGATCCGCAGCACGCCGCCGTGCTTTTCGGGAGAACACCCGCGCAGATAGCCTTCCTTGACGGCGCCGACGATATGCTTGTACTGCGCTTCGGGAGTAACGCCGCTGTCAGGATTCTTTGCCTTTTGTATCCGGTCAAGGTCCTGCAAGGTCAAAAACGGTCTTGGAAAGCGCGCAAAATCCCTTGCGTAACGCTGTGAGGATTCGATAGTTATCATTCGCACAACGGTTATAGGAGCTGTCACAACTATCGCGGCGAGCGCAAACGCGAAAAGGATGATTGCGTTGAGAAGCTCTGACTGGAACAAACTGTATGAAGTGATGCCGCGTCCCAACATATCTCTGAAATACGGCTCGTTATTGTAATTGTTCACCATCGTCAAAAACACGATTATAAAAATCAGGAAAAAGAACAGCTCAATACCAAAGCCGACAGCGTAACCGATACGCTTTGCCTGCAAGGGCGAGCCTTCATAATAGGCAGGGTTGTTCGGCTTGCGGTTGGTGTTGTTGTTGATGAAGTAAAGCCTCTGTCCCGATACGACCTGCGCAGTCAGGTCAGAGCTTCCGCAATACGGGCACCTGCCTTCAAAATACACGCGCTTTTCCATCCAACCGCCGCAGCTCCGGCAGGAGCAGGTAATTGTTTTGCTGTAAAGCTCGATAATCTCGGGATAGCGATAGTTGACGGTTTTGATTATCCTGAAATTTTTCATATATAGCGGACGCACGAGTCCGACGCGGCTTCTGATCTGCTCGGTCGTTTTTCCCGTCACCTCGGCAAGCTCCGCAAAATCGACATATCCGTTCAGGTCGCCTTCAAAATATCCGGAGAAAAAGACAGCGTCGTTGATCAGTCTTCGTGATATTCTGGAGCAAACGATCAATACGATCCCGATGATGATAAGGAAAACCGATTCGGGGAAAGCCCGGGCGTGAAGAATCGTGAACCAGTCACCAAAGTAACCGACGATCAACTGCGTTATGATCGCCACGGAGCTCGATACAAGAAATACACCAAGAATTAATAAAATCACATTTTTCACTTTTAAAAATTTGATAAGACCGTTTTTCAGATACATAGCTTAAGCCTCCGTGACTGTTTTCTGTATAATCAATTCTATCATAAGCACTAAATAATTGCAATAATTCAGAGTGATAAACTATTGACAGACATAGCGCGGTATAGTGCATATAGACAAACGCCGTCTGATTTGCTACAATAGAATCAGAAAATCAACGCTCCGGACGGAAAAAACAAGGTCGCCTCGCTGGTGACGGGTATCCACGAAGGACGTCGTTCCTACAAGGTGTACTGCGCGCCGCCCGACGGTATCAGCTACGCCAGAGACATCGCCGAAAAGTACGGAGTGACATACAGTCAGCTGATGAAGATGACCGTTGAAAGGAGATCATAATGAACAGCGAAAAACTGATTACATTGGAATTGGCTTATCTCGAAACCAAAACAAAAACCGTCCGTGTGTTTGTTCCCGAACACGGCGACGAAGAATTGCTACCCGTTATCTATATGACGGACGGACAGAATTTGTTTGAGGATAATCGTCCGCGTCAATTCGGCTGTTGGTATACGCGCGAAGCCGTAAAAGAGGAACGTGAAAGCAGCGATAAGGCGGCAATCATTGTCGGTATCCATAACGACGAAAGTCCCGTTCAACGGGCAAAGGAACTGACGCCCAAAAGCATGGGCGCGATCAAATTCCCTGACGATATGCCCGAGCACATCAGAAAAATGATGGCTCCCGAAGGCGAAGCGTTTGATGATTTCGTTGTAAACACGGTGATGCCGGAAATCGAAAAACGGTTTCCCGTTCTGACGGACAGGGAGAACACCGCCTTCTGCGGCAGCTCCTCGGGAGGCTTGCAGGCGTATTTCACTGCTCTCAGCCACCCTGATAAGTTCTGCATGGCAGGCGTTTTTTCTCCGGCATTTCCGATGCTGTATACCAAAAACGTTATCCGCTGGACAAAGGAAACGGTTGGGGAGATCAAGCCTTATCTCTACATATACAGCGGCGCGAATGATAGAATGGAGCAGGAGATATGCGAGAGTACAAAGGCTGTCGTTGAAGCGATATCCGAGTTCTATCCTAAAGAAAAGCTAAAGGTAAATATCCTCCCCAATCAGCCGCACCACGAAAGCGCATGGGCGATGATCTTCAA
>JBGULZ010000056.1:0-2430 GCA_045116595.1 Ruminococcus sp.
GATAAAGAAATAAACGCATTTATCAATACCCTCAGCGCCATGTTTTCCAACTTCACATTAGAAGAAGCGGAGGAGGAATACCGAAGACACTGAATAAATTTATCTATATTCATTGACAAAAGTGAATATTCAGTTTATAATGTGACTATACTGAATGTGAGGTGAACGAAAAAATGCTGTACGAAAACGAAAATACGGAATTCAAGTCGGCATTAACCGGAGATATTTACAAAGAAGTCATTGCGTTTGCCAACAACGGCGGCGGTGTCATCTATATCGGAGTCGATGATAACGGAAACGAGACAGGTGTTGCAGATGTTGACGAGACGTATACAAGGCTCACGAACGGGATACGTGACGCGATCTCACCGGATGTTACGGTTTTCTCCAAATACTCACTGAATGAAAACAATGTGATAAAAATTGAAATATCCGAGGGAGCGAGAAAGCCCTATTATTTGAAGTCAAAGGGAATCAAGCCTAGCGGCGTTTATGTACGTCAAGGCGCTTCAAGTGTACCCGCTTCGGAGGATCAGATACGGTTGATGATCAAAATGTCGGACGGAGATTCCTTTGAGGGCATTCGGTCATTAAATCAGGAGTTGACCTTTGCGTCGGCAAAACAAGCCTTTGAGAAATATGGTGTTGAATTCTCCGAGAATAAATACAGGGTTTTGGGTATCACGACCGATTCAAATGATCTGTACACGAACTTGGGGTTGCTGTTATCCGATCAATGCCGGCACAGCATTAAGGCGGCTGTTTTTGCGGATGAAGATAATACTAGCTTTTTGGACAGTAAGGAATTCACCGGCTCTATATTAAGGCAGCTTGATGATGCGTATTCCTATTTGATGCTGAATAACCGAAATAACGCCGAATTCAAGGGGCTTGAAAGAGTGGAGCACTATTCTTATCCGCAGGAGGCGCTCAGAGAGGCTTTATTAAATGCGCTGGTACATCGTGACTACGCCTTCAGCGGAAGCATTATCATCAACATCAATGAATCACAGATCGAGTTCATTTCACTCGGAGGATTGCTCCCCGGACTTTCTGCCGAGGATATTCAAAACGGGATATCGCAGCCGCGAAATCCCAAGCTTGCGGAAGTCTTTCACAGGCTCCGTTTGATTGAATCCTACGGAACCGGAATACGGCGTATTTTCACGCTGTATAGGGATTGCGAAAAGAAACCGGAGATTATCGTTACCCCAAATACCTTTAAGCTCATTCTCCCGAACCAAAACTATTATTCTACAGATAAATCCGAAGAGAAAGCATTGAACGATCAACAGAGAACGATCCTTCAATATATCGAAAGAAACGGCGCAATCACCGAGGAGACCGCGCAAAAGCTGCTCGGCGTCAAGCGTACAAGAGCGTATGTGATCCTCAAAGAAATGCGCGATAACGGTCTGATTGTAGTGCAGGGCAGAGGACAGAATAAAAAGTATACTTTTGATTGAATGAATATATATTCGCCCATATGGTTCGACTATGACAACAGCACCTGCAGTAATAGATAACATAATTTGACATTTTGATGCAAATTATTAAGATTAATCCAGTGAAGGTAAGCGGCAAAAACAAGTTGTTTCTATGTGACGATATATCTAAGTATGACTTAGATGGCTGAATAAGACAAAACGGATTTACAAACCAAACTCGTGACAGCTTGACTTTACGCTCTTTTTTGGCTATAATAAGATTGTATCTTATTATAGCCGGTGATTGTATGAAATATATAAAACGAACGCTCGAAAAGAAAATTATTGAAATCAGCCGTGAGTACAGTTGTTTGCTGTTGATTGGTCCGCGCCAGGTCGGCAAATCAACAATGCTGGAGCATTTGATGGAAGGCACCAGCCGCTCGAAAGTCAGCCTTGATGATATGGAAGAGCGCCGTCTCGCTCAGTCTGATCCTGCGCTGTTTTTGGAGTTGCATCCCGCGCCTGTGCTGATTGACGAGGTACAGTATGCTCCGGAACTTTTTTCGTATATAAAAATAAAGGTTGATAACGGCGCTGCTCCCGGTTCCTATTGGCTGACAGGCTCGCAATCTTTCCGATTAATGGATTTAGCTCAGGAATCTTTGGCAGGCAGAACGGCTATTCTTCATATGTCCGCGCTCTCACAGTCGGAGCTTTACGGCAACGTCGAGACCTCTCCGTTTGCGGTCAACCTTAAATCCCTAAACAGCAGAAAAACAGCTCTCACAAAAGCAAGCGCTACTGAGATATTTGAACGTATATGGCACGGCGCTATGCCCGGTCACCGCAGCGGCAGATATACCGACCGTGACGTTTTTTACAGTTCTTATGTTCAAAGCTATATTGACCGTGACGTGTCAGATATGATTCCCGGCATCGACAAGTTGCTGTATGCCGACTTTATCCGTGCGGCAGCGTGCAGGGCGGGACAAATGCTGAA
>JBGULZ010000057.1:0-3642 GCA_045116595.1 Ruminococcus sp.
CTGCGGGGGAGGTGTCAGAGCGGTTTGCCGCTCTGACGGAGGGGGCGGCGTTGTCAATAGCGCGAGGTATGGTGTTATAACTAAAACGCAGCGTAAACACCTGCTCTGCCCCCTCAGTCACGAAGCCTCATAATTCCGGTTTATTTTATAGTATGTTATATAATTATAACTCGTACTGTATCGTAGCATTAGTTCTCAGGCTTCGTGACAGCTCCCCCGTAACAAGTGACGGGGGAGCCTTTAAAAGTCTTTTTTTCCTGTTGCCAACAAGGGGAAAATATGCTAATATTAATTTGAATAATTATATGCTTACGGAGTAATTATGGGTACTTTAAAAAATGTAAAAATCGGAGAGACCGTTCGCGTCACAAAGCTCAACGGAGAGGGCGCGCTGCGGCAGCACTTTTTGGATATGGGAGTGATCCCCGGCGCGGAGATCACGGTGGTGAAGTTCGCTCCCCGCGGCGACCCAATGGAGCTGCTTATTCACGGCTACAAGCTGACGCTCAGGCTCGACGACGCGGATAAGATCGAGGTCGAGCCCGCCGAAAAGAAAACCAAAACTGCTCATTATGAACGCAGTTATAAAACGACCAGCCACCCGGGACTCGGCGAGGGCGGTAAATACCACCCAAAGGGCAGCGGAGATCCTCTGCCCGAGGGAACGACTCTGACCTTCGCGCTCGTCGGCAACCAAAACTGCGGCAAGACCACGCTCTTTAACCAGCTGACGGGCTCTAACCAGCATGTCGGCAACTTCCCCGGGGTCACCGTTGACCGCAAGGACGGCGTTATCAAGGAGCATCCCGATACGCTCGTGACCGACCTGCCGGGGATCTACTCGATGTCGCCGTACACAAGCGAGGAGATAGTATCGCGCAACTTTGTGCTTGAAGAAAAGCCAAAGGCGATTATCAACATAGTCGACTCCACGAACATCGAGCGAAACCTCTACCTCACCATGCAGCTTTTGGAGATGGACGTTCCTATGGTAGTGGCGCTCAATATGATGGACGAGCTGACCTCTAACGGCGGCTCGATCGACGTAAATGAGATGGAGCGCAGGCTCGGCGTGCCTGTAGTGCCTATCTCCGCAGCCAAAAACGAGGGCGTTGACGAGCTTGTTGAGCACGCGGTGCACATCGCGCATTATCAGGAAAAGCCCGTTGAGCAGGACTACTGCGACGCTTCATATAACGGCGGCGCTGTCCACCGAGCCCTGCACGGCATCAGCCACTTGATTGAGGATCACGCCAAAAAGGCGGATATCCCCCTGCGCTTTGCCGCGAGCAAGGTCATCGAGGGCGACGAGCTTATATTAAAACAGCTAAACCTCGAGCAAAACGAGCTCGAGACGATAGATCACATAGTTTTGCAGATGGAAAAGGAGCGCGGACTTGACCGAGCCGCGGCGATCGCGGATATGCGCTTCGGCTTTATCCAAAAGATCTGCGAGCAGACCGTCACCAAGCCGAAGGTCAGCAAGGAAAGCATACGCTCCGAAAAAATAGATAAAATATTAACGGGCAAATTCACCGCCGTGCCGATGTTCATCCTGATCATGGGCTCGGTGTTCTTCCTCACCTTCAACGTTATCGGCGGAACGCTCCAAAACCTGCTCGGCTTTGGTATCGAAAGCCTAACAAGCGTTGTAGACAGCGCGCTGACCTCCGCCGGAGTGAACGATGTTATCCACGGGCTTGTGGTAGAGGGAATTTTCAAAGGCGTCGGCAGTGTGCTCAGCTTCCTGCCGATAATCGTGACGCTGTTTTTCTTCCTCTCTCTGCTTGAGGACAGCGGATATATCGCGCGCGTCGCGTTTGTAATGGATAAATCACTGCGCAAGCTCGGGCTTTCGGGCAGGAGCATAGTGCCTATGCTTATCGGCTTCGGCTGTACCGTGCCGGCGGTAATGTCAACACGTACTCTGCCGAGTGAGCGCGACAGAAAGATGACTATTTTGCTCACGCCGTTTATGAGCTGCTCGGCAAAAATGCCGATCTACGCGTTCTTTGTAGACGCGTTTTTCCCCGCCTACAAGTGGCTTATAATGCTCGGGCTGTACCTGCTCGGGATCATACTCGGCATCGCGATGGCGCTCATTTTCAAGAGCACGCTGTTCAGGGGCGGAGCGGTTCCGTTCGTTATGGAGCTTCCCAACTACCGCCTGCCGGGCGTTAAAAACGTATCGCAGCTTTTGTGGGAAAAGGCAAAGGACTTTTTGTCAAGGGCGTTCACGGTCATTTTGGTAGCAACAATAATAATCTGGCTGCTGCGCAGCTTTGATTTGCGCTTTGCGCTTGTCCACGATCCCGGCGACAGTATACTCGCCAAAATATCGGGCTTGTTAGTTCCGGTGATGCAGCCGCTCGGCTTGGGCGACTGGCGGATATGCACCTCGCTTATCAGCGGATTTATGGCAAAGGAAAGCGTGGTTTCGACCTTCAGCGTACTGTTCGGAGATAATATCAGCACAGTGATGACGACCGCCTCGGCGGCTTCAATGCTCGTTTTCTCTCTGCTCTACACGCCCTGCGTCGCGGCGATCGCGTCAATTAAGCGCGAGCTCGGAGTGCTGTGGTCGATCGGCGTTGTAGTCTGGCAGTGCTTTATCGCGTGGATAGCGGCAAGCATAGTGCATTTGATAGTAATGCTGATCGCGGGAGGTTAAAATGAATTTGATAGATATAATAATCATCGCGCTGATAGTCATAGCCTTGGCGGCGGCGATAATCGGAATAACAAAAAGAAAAAAACGCGGCTGCGGATGTAACTGTACAGGCTGTCCGCTAAACTGCAAGCACAGGAAATAATTATGAAAAAACGTATAGTTGCCGGGATCTTGGCTCATGTCGATTCCGGCAAAACTACTTTGTCCGAGGCTATGCTATACTGCTCCGGCAGTATCCAGCGGCTCGGCAGGGTCGACCACAAAAATTCATTCCTCGACACCTTCGCCTTGGAGCGGTCTCGGGGGATAACGATATTTTCAAAGCAGGCGGTTTTCGATTTCAACAACACCCGTTTCTTCCTGCTCGACACACCGGGGCACGTTGACTTTTCCGCGGAGACGGAGCGCGCGCTCAGGGTGCTCGACTACGCGGTTTTGGTGATAAGCGGTACCGACGGCGTTCAAAGCCATACCCAAACGCTCTGGAAGCTGCTCAAAAAGTACGGCGTGCCGTGCTTTATCTTCGTCAACAAAATGGATCTTGACGGCGCCGACAAGGACGAGGTGCTAAAGCAGCTAAAGCAAAAGCTAAGCGACAACTGCGTGGACTTTGACGACCAAGGCAGCGAGAGCTTTTTTGAAAACACCGCGCTTTGCTCCGACGCGCTTTTGAGCGAGTACTACGACAGCGGAGAGCTCAAAACCGAGAGCATTTCAAAAGCGATCAAAAACCGCGAGATTTTCCCGTGTATGTTCGGCTCGGCGCTTAAGCTGGGCGGCGTTGAGGAATTTTTGAAATGCGTTGACCGCTACGCCATACAGCCGGCTTACGGCGATGAATTCGGCGCTAAGGTTTTTAAAATATCCGAGGACAGCAAGGGCGCGCGGCTGACGTTTATGAAGATAACGGGCGGCACGCTCAACGTCCGCGACGTTTTGCAGAGCGATAAAAACACCGGCAACGAAAAGGT
>JBGULZ010000058.1:0-1778 GCA_045116595.1 Ruminococcus sp.
AGCGAGTCCTCAAAGCTTAGATCCGTAACGTTACAGCCGCTAAAGCAAAGTATGACTGCCGCCAAAATAAAAGCAGCGGTGTTTTTAAGCTTCAAGAAATCACCCCGATACAGAAAAATGAATAGTAAATAATGAATAGTTAATAGTGAATAATTGAGGGTCGCTTTGCTCCGAATTTAAATATCGGATTGCACGGCTATCAAAAATTTTATTTTCTTTCCTTCCTCGGTGAACATTCGCTCGTGTTCGGTCACAATATTGTCTGCTATATTTTCCGCGTGAAGGTCGCGCGTGATGAATTTTATATCATATCCGCTCTGCTCAAAGTACTCCACGCTCTCCTCAAACAGCTCGTCATCGTCTGTCTTAAAGCGGATCTCCGCGTCTTTTTTGAGGAAGGTCTTGTACATCTCGAGCTTGCGCGGGAAGGTGAGCCTGCGCTTTTTGTGGCGCTCTCTCGGCCACGGGTTGCAGAAGTTTATGAACATACGCTCGATCTGATCGTCCTTTGTGAGGATCTTGTCGAGCTGCTCAACGTTGTAGTTGACAAGCAGAAGGTTTGTGATCTCGTCCTGAGATTTCCCCGTTTCCTCAAACAGCTTTACGATCGTGCGTCTGCCCACGCCGAGCATTTCTATCTTGATGTCGACGGCTATGATGTTTTTGTCGGGATTCTTCAGAGCCAGCTGCCCCGCGAATCCGCCCTTGCCGCAGCCTATCTCAAGGTACAGCGGCTGTTTTTTCGGGAAAGCCTCAGCCCATTTGCCCGCGTGCTCCTCAGGGTTTTTAACAAAGAAGTCGCAGACGCTAAGCTCCGGCTCAGCCCATTTCTTTTTTCTTATTCTCATATGTAAAAAATCTCTTTCGCGTGTGTTGTTGATGTGTAGGGGCGAGCACTGCTCACCCATACAATATACGCTTGCGTATCATCTTATTATATCAAATTGTAACCGTTTATGCAATAAATAATTGAGATTTATCGGGTTTATATCAACAAAATTTAATATTATCGTCGTAATTTTTCGATTTTGTAAAAATAATATCATCAAAACGCTCACTCAGCTTGTTTATCAGCGGTCTGATAACAATATTTTCACTTTTAAAATGACCCGCGTCGACCACGGTTATGCCGAGGTTGTTCGCCTCGTTTATCTCGTGATGCTTTATCTCGCCGGTGACGAGCGCCGAGCAGCCCTCAGCCGCGGCGGCGTAAATTTCCGAGCCGCCCGAGCCGGATGCAACGGCGACTTTTTTGATTTTGTTGTTCGCTGTAGTGTAGCGCACGCCCTTGCAGTCGAGCGCGAACTTTACGCGTTCGGCAAGCTCGTCGGAGTTTACCTCGCTGTCAAGCTCGCCGACGAACATACACTCGCCCTTGTCGGACTTTACGGCGTTTTTGACATCGATCGCCCGCGCAAGGCAGATGTTAACGCCGAAGCTCTCGGAAAGGTCGAGGTTGGTGTGCATACAAACCGCCGAGATATCCTTTTGCGCCAAAAGATAGGGAGCAGTGCCCTTTTCGAGCCTTTTCAGCGGAGCGAAGATCACGGGATGATGGCTGATGATGAGCTCGCACTCGAGCCTTTCAGCCTCATAAACGACCGCGGGGGTGATGTCGAGCGCCACGAGCGCGCGGCGCACATACTGGTTTTTGTCGCCCACGAGCAGACCGACGTTGTCAAAATCCATCGCGGTGTCAACGGGAGCGAACTCCTCGAAAAATTCAAGAATATCATTAACAGTAGCCATATAGCTTCTCCTTTAATTCCGACGCAAGC
>JBGULZ010000059.1:0-2970 GCA_045116595.1 Ruminococcus sp.
GATCAGGTGCGTTGAGAGATGCCGGGATATCATCCCGATGCTGTCTTCGTGGAATGTTGACGGCGCGTTTTTTGCAGGAGCGTCGTCCGAGGAGATAAAAGAGGTTAAGAACAGCCTTTCCTGTCCTGCAGTGTTTATTGATTCCTACTGCGAGCAGGAAGGTGTTGTGTGCGTGGGAACGGATGATTACACAGGCGGATACCTTTCCGCACAGCATCTTATAAATAACGGCCACCGCAAAATCGCCTTTGCCGCGCCCGGTTTTGGGGAAGAGGGGGTAATTTTTCAGCGATATAAGGGCTTCTCTGACGCATGCAGGGATAAGGGAGTAGAGTTTTCCGAGAGTAATGTTTTCGCGGTAGATACGATCGAGAGCAACAGCGTTGTTGCCGGCAACAGTATCGCTCTGTCACGCTACGGATTCACCGCTGTCGGTGTTATGTCGGACTTGTCCGCGTGCGGTATCATAGACGGACTCCGCCAATGTGGGTTAAGTGTACCCGAGGATATCTCGGTTATCGGCTTTGACGATCTCCCTGTCTGTACTTTGACTACCCCTAAGCTTACCACGGTATCTCAGGATATAGAAATGAAAGCAAAAAAGAGCGGCGATCTGCTTTTTAGAATGATGGAGGAAAAATGTGAGCTCACTATGCTCGAAAAAATCCCGGTTATGCTTGTTGAACGCGAGTCGGTAAAAAAGTTTGATCGTTAATAGGAAAGAAATTCGCTGTCATCCTTTGGCAAAATGTCAGGATGACAGCTTTTTTTAATAAAGAGTTAAACGGTTTACTGTAAGTGTGCATTTCTTTCTGGTATTATTCAACAACAAACTTGATTTAAAATTGTTAAATATTGCCTAAGATAAAATTATCATTAAAATCCTATTGACAAATCTATCCTTTAGGTTTATTATTTGGTTAAACGATTAACCTAAATAAATCGAAAGGGGTTTATATTATGAAAAATGGTATCAAAAAGGCGTTTGCGTCCGTGCTTATCTCGGCGCTTATCCTCGCGCAAACTCTGACAGGGGGAATGACCGCTATGGCGGCAGAGACAAACACCGGAGCACAGCTTTACGAAAACGGACTTTCCGAGACCGTAGAGGGCGGAGCGATCCTCCACTGCTGGTGTTGGAACTTCAACACGATCAAAGAAAAAATGCCTGAGATCGCGGCGGCAGGCTTCTCGGCGATCCAGACCTCACCGATCTGCGAGGTCAACAACGGCGGCGACGGTTCGCTTACGATCAGCGGCGGAGACAACTGGTGGTGGCACTATCAGCCTACCGATTATAAAATCGGCAACTATCAGTTCGGAACCGCGCAGGAATTCAAGAAGATGTGCGACGAAGCTCATTCCTACGGCATCAAGGTCATCGTAGACTCCGTGCTCAACCACACAACGGCATATTATGACAAGATCTCTGACAATATCAAAAATCTTCCCGGCGGAGCGTTCCATCCGATGGGCGATGAAAGAGAGCCCGGTCAGAACTGGTCTGAGGTCGATCGCTATGAGGAGACCCAGTACGACCTCAGCGGACTTTATGAGCTCAATACTCAGAACAAGGCTGTTCAGGCATACATCCTCAACTTCCTTCAAACCTGTGTAGAAAACGGCGCCGACGGCTTCCGTTACGACGCCGCAAAGCTTATTGAGCTTCCCGACGATACCTCCGAGAAGTACGGCAACGATTTCGCGAGCGATTTCTGGCCGACCATCCTTCAAAACGGCTCATACTTCCAGTACGGCGAGGACCTGCAGGAGGGCGGAAGACATAGATATACAAAGGATCAGGCAGGATATTTTGACAACGACAGCAGCCGCCTGTACGCTTACCAGAGCCAGACCTATATCGACAAAAACGGCCGCGAGCATAAGATGAATACAACGAATTCATACACAGGCTTCCGCATCCGCGACGCGATCGAGCACAAGAATCTCGACGCGGACTTCATCACCGACGCTATGCTTCCCGAAGGAGCAAAAGCCGAACAGACCGTAACTTGGGTAGAGTCGCACGACAACTACTGCAACGACAAATCCTACACCGAGCTTACAACCACACAGCAGGTCATCCAGGGATGGGCGGCGATAGCAGCGCGCAAGGACGGCACACCGCTCTTCTTTGACAGACCTAACAACAGCAGCGTATCCAACCCTTACGGCGACAACAAGATTGGACCCGAGGGCAGCGATATGTACAAGGATCCCCAGGTAGCTGCGGTAAACTTCTTCCGCAACGAGATGGGCAATACCGCTCAGAAGGCGACCAACCCGATCGCCGGCAATACACAGGTCGTAATGATCGAACGCGGCGATAACAACAAGGGTGTTGTCATCATCAACGCGAGCGACGAGGATGTAACTATCAACGCCGATACCGAAATGGACGACGGAAAATCAATGGCGGACGGCACATATTACGATCACGCGTTCAAGGGCGAGTTCACCGTCACAAACGGCGTACTCAGCGGAACGATAAAGGCAGGCAAGGTCGCTGTCGTTTATAATTCAAATATCGACGAGAGCAGGAAAGAGACCTTCGAGCCCGCGGTAAATCTCTCAGAGGCTTCGGGATATTACCTTACAGACACACTCAGTACAGACGTCAGCGTTCGCAGCTGCGATCACGCGGAGTACACTCTCAAGATCGGAGAAAACACAACTACCGGAACGGTCAAGGCAGGAGATACCATCGTTATCTCAGGCGCTGCCGACGGAGAAAAAGCGACACTGACACTTACGGGTTACGACAGTAATAATGAATCACTCGCGACAGTAACGCGCGAATACACCCGCTGGGTCAAGAAGGACAACACAGTCGTTTATATGGAGAGAGAGGCCCAGCCCGACTGGAAACAGTGCTACGTTTACATCTGGGGCACGGCGGAAAATGCCGGCTGGCCGGGAGAAAAAGCGGAACTCACCGAGCAGGGCTTGTATAAATACGTTCTTCCGTAT
>JBGULZ010000060.1:0-7846 GCA_045116595.1 Ruminococcus sp.
ATAACGTGTGTTTCTGCTTCCGAGAGGTTTCAGCTCGTTTTATGCGGTGTGGAAAATAGGAAAAGTTCGCGTAGCTCTCTCGCTAAAAACGTCACGCTGTGACGTTTTTGCCTGCGGATTGCGCTTGCGCTTAATCCTTGGCACGCTCGCCTTCAAATCCCGTTATCATCTCAGGCAGAGGTTAATAGAAAAAGGCATCCCAAATGGGATACCTTTTTCTATGGAGCTGATAACGGGATTTGAACCCGTGACCTCGTCCTTACCAAGGACGCACTCTACCTCCTGAGCTATATCAGCGTGCTGTTTTATTTTTTTGCAACAGCGTTATTATAACACACCTATGTTATAATTTCAAATGTTTTTTAAATATTTTTTAAAAATAATTGAAATATTATCCCAAAAAATCAAAAAAACGGCTTAAAATCAGGAAAAACACTTGCATTTTCTTTTTTGTAGTGCTATAATTCTTAATGTTGAATATGTTGAAACTAAGGAGTGGGCAAGCGGCCCGCTCCTTCCTTTATGGATAAAGGAGGTTAATGTATGTCAAAAAGCAAGGGCGGAGTTACCGTATCCAAGGTTTGGCAGCTCTGCGAGCCTATTGTAAAGGAGCTCGGGCTTTCCCTTTGGGATGTTCGCTATGTCAAGGAGGGCGCCGAGTGGTATTTGAGGGTCTTTATCGACAAGCCCGGCGGCGTTGATATCAACGATTGCGAAAAGGTCTCAAGGGCGATAAACGAGCCTCTTGATGAGCTTGACCCGATCGACAGCTCATACTGCCTTGAGGTCTGTTCACCCGGTATCGAGCGCGAGCTTGTCAGGGATGAGCACTTCGATCAGTACATCGGAGCCGATGTGCTTGTAAAGCTTCGCCGTCCTCTCGAAGGTATCGGCAAGGAGTTCGACGGAAAGCTCAAAGCGTATTCCGACGGCAATATCACCATTGAGGATCACAGCGGTGAAAACGAGCTGACCTTTACCAAAAAGGATATGGTTTGGGTAAAGCTCGATGATTTTAATATATAAACAGTTAAAAAATAGAAAAGGATGATAGGAAAATGACTAACAAGGAATTATTTGAAGCGCTGAGAATGTTTGAAAAAGAAAAAGACATTCCGATGGATTATATGCTTCAGCAGATCGAAAAGGCGATAGTTATCGCGTGCAAGAACTACTACGACGGCAATGAGAACGTAGTGTTCAAGGTTGACCCCGAGAAAAACTCATTTGACGTAAAGCTTGTCAAGACGATCGTGGACGAGGTCGAGAACCCCAACTACGAGGTGACTCTTGAGCAGGCAAAGCAGATAAACAAAAGAAAGAAATTTGAGGTCGGCGACGAGATACAAGTTCCGCTCGACCCCAAAAAGCTCGGCAGGATCGCGGTGTCATCGGCTCGAAACGTTATCCGTCAGGGTATCTCCACCGGAGAAAAGGGCAGAGCGCTGCTTGAGTTCCAGAGCAAGCTCGGCGAGATCGTTACCGCAACGGTCGAGAGGATCGACCCCAAGAGCGGTATAGCCACCATCAAAATCGGAAAGAGCGAGGCTATGCTCCCCAAGAACGAGCAGATCGGGCTCGAAAACCTTCAGGAGGGCGACCGCGTAAAGGTATTTATCTCCGACGTCAAGGATAACGAGAGAGGCCCGCACGCGTTTATCTCAAGAACCCACCCGGGTCTTGTAAAGCGTATGTTCGAGCAGGAGGTCCCCGAGATCTACGACGGTATCATCGAGATCAAGTCAGTAGCCCGTGAGGCGGGCTCGCGCACAAAGATGGCGGTTATCAGCAACGACTCCGACATAGACGCTATCGGCGCCTGCATCGGCCCCAAGGGCGCGAGGGTAAACAGCATCGTAAACGAGCTCGGCGGCGAGAAGATCGATATCATCGAGTACAGCGAGGATCCCGAGAAGTACATTTCTTCGGCGCTTTCTCCCGCTGATGTTATCAAGGTCGAGATCGTAGACGCCGACAAAAAGAGCTGCAAGGCTACAGTGCCCGACGGTCAGCTCAGTCTGGCGATCGGCAACAAGGGTCAAAACGCGCGCCTTGCCGCAAGACTTACCGGATGGAAGATCGATATCCGTCCCGAGAGCGGATTCTACGGCGAGGACGAGGACGATGACGAGCCCGAGACCGAGGAAGCTATTGATGAGATCATCGAGGAAACAGCAGAGGATACCGCGGATGAAGTTGTTGAGGAAACAGCAGAGGAAACAGCGGACGAGGTCGTTGAGGAAGCAACCGACGATGTAACAGATGAGGCTGCCGAAGAGGCCGCCGAGTAAGATAAAAGGCAGGTATCGTATGAAACAGAAAAAGAAGATACCGTTAAGAAAGTGCACAGGCTGCACCGAGATGAAGCCCAAGCGCGAGCTGATAAGGGTAGTCAAGTCAAAGGATGTCACCGATGAGGACGGCAACGTGATTGTTCAAGGCGGGATATCGCTTGACCTGACAGGAAAAATGCCCGGCAGAGGAGCGTATGTCTGCAAAAATCCCGAGTGCTTTTTGCTCGCGAGAAAAGCAAGACGCTTTGAACGCTCTCTCAGCTGCAAGATACCCGACGAGGTTTACGCTCAGCTTGAGCAGGAGCTTGAAAATCTTACTATGGAGTAAAGGATAATCAGTTTATGAACGACAGACTTCTGTCTTTTTTGGGACTCTGCAGGCGTGCGCGGAAGCTGACAATCGGCGCGCAGGTCGCGGTGGAGTCGATCGAGAGCAAAAAATCAAGGCTTATAATCTACGCCCGCGATTTTTCAAAAAACAGCTTAAAGCCCGTGCTTGAGGCGGCTGAAAAAAACGGCGTTGAGGCGCTGATGATAAACCGGACAAAGGATGAGCTCAGCTTTTCGCTCGGCAAGCTTTGCGGAGTGTTATCGGTTGAGGACAACGGCTTTGCCGGCAAGCTCTCACAAATGATCAAAGATGAACAGGGAGGAGAATAATATGATAAAATACAAGGTAAAAGATGTCGCCGCGGATCTTGATGTGACAAACAAAAAGATCTCCGAGATTTTGGAACAATACTGTAATGTAAATAAAAAGGCTGGCGCTACGCTCGAGGACAGCGAGCTCGACGTCATTTTTGACGTGTTTACTCAGGAGAACAAGGTGGAAAGCCTTGATTCGTATTTTGCGTCGCGCAATGAGAAGATAGAAAACGGACCTTCGCCCGAGGAGCTTCAAAAGCAGGAGAAGGAAAGCAAAGAGGCTGACAAAAAGCAGGAGGGCAAAGCGGAAAAAGCGGACGCTCCCGGCAAAAAGGCGGATAATAAAGAGGATAAGCCCGCGCCGCAGTCAAAGCAGCGCCAGCGCCGCGTGATCGACACCCGCGCCACGAATGTTGACGTTGAGCGTTACAACTCAAAGTATGACGATCTGGCGTCGGGCACATCAAAGTCGCGCAGCACAGACAGAGATCACACCACCAAAAAGCAGAAGTTCTCTAACCGCGCTCAAAAGCAGAGAGGCAGACGCCACGGCAAGCGCGAGACAGAGGCTGAGAGGCTCAAGAGGATCGCGCTCGAGCGCAAGCAAAAGCCGATCACCATCCAGATCCCCGACGAGATCTCGGTAAATGAACTCGCGCTCAGACTCAAGGCGACCGTTGCCGAGGTCGTTAAAAAGGCGTTCCTTATGGGCACAATGGTTACCGCAACAGATACAATAGATTTTGATACGGCTTCGCTCATCGCGATGGAGTTCCACGCGAAGATCGAGAAAGAGGTCGTTGTTACCATCGAGGAGCAGATCATCGACGACAGCGAGGACGACGAGGCAAATCTCGTGGGCAGAGCTCCCGTAGTTGTTGTTATGGGACACGTTGACCACGGTAAAACCTCTATCCTCGACGCTATCCGCCACGCGAATGTTACCGCGGGCGAGGCGGGCGGAATCACCCAGCACATCGGTGCGTACAGAGTTTCCGTCAACGGCAGACCGATCACCTTCCTCGATACCCCCGGACACGAGGCGTTCACCACAATGCGTGCCCGCGGCGCGCAGGTAACGGATATCGCTATCCTCGTTGTAGCCGCGGACGACGGAATTATGCCCCAGACGGTCGAGGCTATCAACCACGCCAAGGCTGCCGGAGTTTCGGTCATCGTCGCAATCAACAAGATGGATAAGGTAGGCGCAAATCCCGAGCAGGTCAAGCAGCAGCTCACAGAGTATGAGCTTGTTCCCGAGGAATGGGGCGGCGACACACCGTGTATCCCAGTTTCGGCAAAGACAAAGGAAGGTCTTGACGACCTCCTCGAGATGGTAGCTCTCGTTGCCGAGATGAAGGAGCTCAAGGCTAACCCCGACCGTGCCGCTAAGGGTACAGTCATCGAGGCGCGTCTTGACAAGGGCAGAGGCCCCGTTGCTACAGTGCTTGTACAGAACGGTACGCTCCATAAGGGCGATACAATAATCGCCGGCACATCGGTCGGCAGAGTCAGAGTAATGACAAACGACAAGGGCGAGAGAGTTCAGGAGGCAGGTCCCTCCGTTCCCGTTGAGATCACAGGTCTTGACGAGGTACCCGTCGGCGGCGATATATTCGACGCGGTTTCGGACGAAAGACTCGCGCGTACCCTTGTTGAGCAGAGAAAGTCACAGAAGAAGGAAGAGATCTTCAACGCTCAGACAAAGGTAACTCTCGACAATCTTTTCGACCAGATGAAGCTGGGCGAGGTCAAGGAGCTCCAGATCATCGTTAAGGCGGACGTACAGGGTTCGGTAGAGGCTGTAAAGCAGTCGCTTGAAAAGCTCTCTAACGACGAGGTCAGAGTAAATGTTATACACGGCGGCGTAGGCGCTATCAACGAAAGCGACGTAATGCTTGCCGACGCTTCTTCCGCTATCATAGTAGGCTTTAACGTTCGTCCCGATCCGGTCGCTGCAGACCACGCCGAGCGTTCGGGTGTAGATATGCGCCTGTACAGCGTGATTTACGACTGCATCAATGAGATCGAGGCGGCTATGAAGGGTATGCTCGCTCCCAAAACACGCGAGGTCGTACTCGGTATGGCAGAGTGCCGCAACGTCATCAAGATCAAGTCGGTCGGTACTATCGCTGGCTCATATGTCAAGAGCGGCAAGATCCAGCGCGGCGCAAGCGTTCGCGTTATCCGTGACGGAATCGTTATCGCCGAGGACGCTATCGGTTCACTCCAGCGCTTTAAGGATGCCGTAAAGGAAGTCAGCGAGGGCTACGAGTG
This sequence comes from Ruminococcus sp., assembly GCA_045116595.1. GTDB lineage: Bacteria > Bacillota > Clostridia > Oscillospirales > Acutalibacteraceae > Ruminococcoides. Next base: position 5,217 of record JBGULZ010000060.1, read on the forward strand.
CGGTATCGGACTCGAAAAATTCAACGACCTCAAGGAAGGCGATATGTTTGAGGTTTATACAATAGAAGAATACAGGGATTAAGCGATTTTTGATCGCTTAATCAGCTAAATTGTTTCCTTCGGAAACAGCTAAATTATTTCGCTTCGCTCAATAGCGAAATTGCGCTTGCGCGCAGCTGATTATTCAGAACAGCTTGCGAAGCAAATTTAGCTACGGCTTTAGCCGTAATTTAGCTTGGCGAAGCCAAATTTAGCTCGCCGAAGGCGAATTTAGCTATATATATAAGGAGAAAAAATGCCAAGTCATAAAATAGAACGCGCCACCGAGGATATCAGGCGCGAGCTCACCGCGATCTTTCGTGAGCTCAAGGATCCCCGGGTAAACAAGGCGTTTTTGTCAATTGTGCGCGTCGAGGTAACAAACGACCTGTCCTACTGCACGGTTTATGTCAGCGCTATCGAGGGTATTGACCGAGCCAAAGAAGCGGTCAAGGGACTCAAATCGGCGAGCGGATATATCCGACGCGAGCTCGGCCACAGGCTCAAGCTCCGCCACGTTCCCGAGCTGATATTCAACGCCACCGACAGCATCGAGTACAGCGCGAATATCAGCAGGATCCTCAACAGCCTCGACATAAAGGGAAGCGAGGAGGAGCCCGATGAGTATTGATACCGCGGTAAAGTTTTTGCTTTCGCGCGATAATTTTGAGATCCTTACCCACGCGTACCCCGACGGCGATACGCTCGGCAGCGGCTTTGGTCTTTGCCTCGCGCTCCAGCAGCTCGGCAAAAACGCGAGGGTAGTATACACAAACCTGCCCAAGGATTTTGTGTTTTTGACCGAGGGCGTAAAGGAGCAGAGCTTTGAAGCTCAGACGATCGTCAGCGTAGACGTCGCCGGCGAAAAGCTTCTCGGCTCAAATAAAGATAAATATCAGGGCAAGATCGATTTGTGCATCGATCACCACAGGATCAGCAGGGTAGAAGCTCCGGTAAAGTATGTCGACCCCGAGGCTTCGGCAAACTGCGAGATACTTTTTGAAATGTTCAAGCTGATGAACGTTGAGCTCACCCCGCAGATCGCTGACTGCCTTTACACGGGTATCTCAACCGACACGGGCTGCTTTAAGTACAGCAACACCACCTCAAAGACATTGAGAATAGCCGCCGATCTGCTCGACACAGGAATCGACGCGCCGCTTATAAACAAGGTGATGTTCGACACCAAAACAAAGAAAAAGATAGAGCTTGAGCAGGAGATCTACAGCGGCATTGAGTATTATTCTGACGACCGCTGCGCCATCATCGCCGTGACTCAAGAGATGATGAAGCGTCTCGGGATCACTGATGATGACCTCGAGGGCCTCGCCTCGATCCCAAGACAGATCGAGGGCGTTATGATCGGCATTACGATGCGCGAGAAAGAAAACGCGGAGTTCAAGGTTTCCGTCCGAACTGACAGACGGGTGAACGCGGCGGAGTTTTGCGCTAAATTCGGCGGAGGCGGTCACGCCGAGGCCGCGGGCTGTTCCGTAAAAGGCACGCTCGAAGACGCAAAGGCTCAGCTCAAGCGCGCTGTGGACGATGTGCTATGAACGGAGTATTATTAATAGACAAGCCAAAGGAGTTCACGTCCTTTGATGTTATCGCCGTTGTTCGCGGGCTTACGGGTCAGCGCAAGGCGGGTCACACCGGAACTCTCGACCCGAACGCGACGGGCGTTTTGCCTGTGCTTTTGGGCAGCGCTACCAAGGCTCAGGATCTTATCCTGAACCACGACAAAAAATACATCGCTGATCTCAAGCTCGGAATGACGACCGATACTCTTGATATCTGGGGCAGGGAGCTCACAAAAACCGAGTCGGATGTCACAGAGGAGCAGCTTTCGGCTGCGCTTGATGATTTCCGCGGGGAGATTTGGCAGCTTCCGCCGATGTTCTCCGCCGTCCAAAAAAACGGACAGAGGCTTTATGACCTCGCCCGAAAGGGAATGGAGGTCGAGCGCGAAAAACGGAAGGTGACCGTATATTCGCTTACGCTGCTTGAGTTTGACAGAAAAACACAATGCGGAAAGCTCGAGGTTTTTTGCTCAAAGGGAACCTACGTGCGCACCATTATAGACGATATCGGAGCAAAGCTCGGCGTCGGCGCTGTTATGACCGGTCTGCGCCGTGTTGAAGCGTGCGGTTTTTCGATTGACGACTGCCTTACCCTCGATGACCTAAAGGAGTTAAAGGAACAGGGAGAGCTTTCAAGGGCGCTGCGCTCGGCAGAAAGCTTGTTTTCGGTTTATCCCGCCCTTTATATCTCGCCGATGCAGGCAAAGCGTTTCTCAAACGGCGGTGCGCTCGATATTTCACGCACTGCTCTGCGCGAAAAAGATCCTGAGGATAAACAGATTTTTCGCGTCAGAGAAAACACAGCGGGCTTCTTGGGGCTTGGGATTTTCAGCAAGGAAAAAAACCAAATAAAAATTTATAAATTATTTAAATAAACAGCTTTTTTGCAATGCGTATTGATTGCGTGGAAAAGCTGTTTTTTCTGGCTCTCTGTCAATAGTTGGGGTAAACCCGAATAAAACAGAATAAGAGAATAATGACAAGCGATGGCAGAAAAGCTGTCGCTTGTTT
>JBGULZ010000061.1:0-1763 GCA_045116595.1 Ruminococcus sp.
ATCAACGCGACTATCGGCAAGGACGGCGGAAAGTACACACTTGACTTTGACAAGTATAAGGTTCCGATCCCCGCTGACAAGTGTGCAGGCGGCAAGCTTGACGCTTATGTAGGCAAGGAAGTTATCTTCGGTATCCGTCCCGAGCACGTTCACGATGAGGCGGAAGAGCTCGCTAAGGCAGAAATGACATTTGACGCTGTTGTTGACGTAACAGAGCTTATGGGCGCAGAGATCTATCTCTATGTAAGCGTTGCAGGTCAGTCGATCACAGCGAGAGTTGACCCCTCCTCAAAGGCTCAGGTTGGCGATACTATCAAGATTTGCTTCAGCCTTGAAAAGCTCCATATCTTTGATAAGGACACAGAGCAGATCATCACTAACTGATAAAGTTAAAACAGATTTTCGGCGGCAGGGCAAATGCTCTGCCGCTTATTTATAAACGAATTGGTCGTGTATATATGGATATGATTCGCAGACACTACAATTTTTTCGGCTGGGTACAGGGCGTAGGCTTCCGCTATACCGCTCAGTACGCCGCAAACGCGCACGGCGTCACCGGTTGGGTGCGCAATGAGTACGACGGTTCGGTGACAATGGAGATACAGGGCAGCGAGGAACAGCTCGACAAGGTGGTTCAGGCGATAAACAACGCGAGGTATATCAGCATAGAAAAAACTCTTTGCCGCGACACCGCCGTGATTCCCGACGAAACAAAATTCAGAGTAAGATATTAAAAAACGGACGCGCGTTTTGCACGTCCGTTTTTACTGCTTTAAATTGTTTATAAGGCGGGAGCTTAGTAATCAAAATCGTCAAACATAAAGTCCGCCCAGTAGTATTGGCTCATATATTCGTTTTGATAAGCGTTGACCGAGCCCGCGTCAAGCTCCGCAAAGCGGTAGTAGTCGCAGTCGAGGGTGTTGACGTCGACCGAAAGGCTGTTGTAGCTCTTGTGTACGACCTTTTCCGCGCCGATCTTTTTTAGGCTCTTCATCATCGCCGAGATCAAGATCTGAATGTAATTTTGCTGTTTTTTATCGTAAGGCTCGTCCTCAAACAGCGCGGCGGCGATCTCTTTGATCGTGCAGGAGCTGCCGTGGCGGTGAACAAGATAAGCAAAGATCTCCTTTGATTTGCTCCTCTCAAAATGGACTGGCTTGCCGTCGGGTGTGAAAACGTCAAAGTTACCGAAGCACTGGACCTTTAGCAGGGCGTTTTCCTTCGGGATGATCGGGAAGCGCAGATCCTTTAGCTCCTCCTCGACCTTTTCTTTTGTCACAGGCTTCATAATATAACCGCTCGCGTGCATCTTCATCGCTTCGCCCGCGTACTCGCTGAAGCCCGTTACAAAGATGATGTTCATTTTCGGATTGACTTTTTTAAGCTCCTTCGCGAGCTCAACGCCGGTCATACCTCTCATATGGATGTCGAGAAAAGCGATGTCGCAGTCGCCCTTTTTTGCCTCCTCAAGCAGCTCGTCCTGATCCTCAAAAGCAAAGACCTCCGCGTCGGGCTTGGCTTCCTGTATAGCGATTTCGAGCATTTGCAGCATCAGCGGTTCGTCGTCAACGCACAGTATTTTCATTGTTTTGTTCCTCCTTTGGCAGCATTACCGTAGCAACGGTTCCTTCTCCTACAACGCTGGTGATTATTACATCAGCGCCGCACATATCTTTTAATCTTTTCCGTGTGTTTTCCATTCCGACGTGCGAACGTCCGTCGTCCTTCTTTTGCTCGGTGTCAAAGCCGACGCCGTCGTCGGA
>JBGULZ010000062.1:0-6019 GCA_045116595.1 Ruminococcus sp.
CTTAAAAAGCATAAGAGTTATCGCGGCGCTTATATTAACGCTGACAACTATCGCGCTTGTTCCGATGAATACCGTCGGCGCGGCGGATAACAACGGAAAGTATGTGTCCGAGGTCTACGTCGCCTACGGCAAGGACGCGAGTGATGCTAAAAAGACGCTCGAGGCTAACGGCTTTACGCCTGTTGAGGGCAACCTCAACGAAGGCGGCAAGACCTACACCATGATGGGCTACAAGACCACCAACGATATCCGCGATTCAATCACCGACCTCGCGGCAATGAATATGCGCGGCGATTACAGCGTAGAGAATTACAAAACTCTGTTAAAATCACAAAAGACCGCGATCGCGGCATTCCTCGACGAATTTATGATAATCATCAAGGAATACCGTTCAAACCTCAAAGACGGCAAATCAAAGGCGGTCTACGTTCACGATATGCTCAACAACTACGTAGATGACGACACAAAAATGAAGATGGGCGATCTGCTCAACTCCACTACATTACAGGATAAGGTCGGAGTAAGTGAAAGTATAGAAGCTCCGAACCCTGAAAATCTGCCCAACCTCGTCACCATCCTTATGCAGGGCAATACGCAGGTCATCAAGTCGATAGAGACCTTGCTCTCAATGGCGACGGATACTACATTCAACACTTGGGTCGACCGCTTTGCGGACCTCAACTTCGACAACGTACTCGGACTGATTGAAAACGCGCGTCCCGATCTCAATACCGAGGCAAAGCAGATCCAGTATGCCAATAATGTCTACGGAGATACTGCGGATCTGCTTGCGTTACAATCCGCCGAACTCGGCAAAAAGCTTAACGACTACGCTTACAGCGGCTTCTGGATCAAAGACACTACCGAAGAAGAGATAAGAAACAAGTTCGGCGATATCGATAACGATCCTCAGGCAATCAGCAGATATCAACAATGGCTCTCGATCGCTATGCTCTACGAGAACTTGTATAACTACGAGGGCGAAAGATTCAAAAAAACCGAGCTGCTCTCATTCTTCACCTCTCCCGAGGATTATAGCAACGAGCGCGAGATCTATATCCCGATGGCGTTCGCGCTCTCGGAGGGTCAGCGCTACGGCTTGCCCTTCGTTGACCTTGAACAGCTTTTGAAATACGCCTTTACAACAGAAGACGGCTGGAAAAAAACAATTGAGCAAAGCAAAGAAGTGATCGGCGATATGAAGGAAGTTTCGGTCTATCAGAACGTCGACCGTAATCTGTACAAGGACGACGGAACCGTTGCCCTGACCGGCGCGGCACAGCGCGCTAAAAATATCCCCGACGGCTCCACCGGCACCGAACAGGATCGTATGGACACATTTGCAACGGTCACCGTGATCAGCTGGGTAGCGGCATACGGCTGCGCTGTTGCGGCGGCAACCTTATCGTATTTGAGCAACGGGCTTATCAAAGGATTTTTGGATACCAAGCGGCCGGGCGAATATGTAGAAATATTAAAGGAAGTCATTTATAATGATAGTTCTTACGCCGGGTTCGTGAACGCTAACAAGAATGTTCTGGGCGGCGCCGAAAGGATATTAAAGGCGGACAACGCGCGTCTTGCAGATGTGCTCGCCGATACCTTCAAAGCTATCACCCTTGTGGTCGCGATGGTCTCTGCCGTCCTGACGGTACTCGACCTGATCCGCGACAAGACCGTTGAGCAGCTCCCGATACCCAAATATCTGGTGAATAACTACACCGACGCCGACGGCGGCAGCTACGCGCTCAACTACAAGGCGGTCGAATGTAACCGCGGTGAATACTTCGGCTCGGATTATAAAAAGCAAAAGGGCAGCAGCGCCGATCTTATGGCTGACGAGGGCAAGCAGTGGCTCGTACTCTACGCCTCAAAGAACTCAATGGCAGGCAGACCCCTCACGCCCGACTTCGTTATTCAGGAGAGCAGCAAGGTTCCTAACGGCTACGAAGGCTCTGTCCACCTTGTCGGCGAAAAGGGCGCGGTCAATGTGGTAAGCGGCGCGTTCAAGCAGTATTCGACATTAAGCACCGTATGGCAGAGCATAGCCGGTGATTATTCAAAATATATTTTCACAAAGCTAAGCGATGACATCAAGACCTATGACGAATCCGCGGGCAATATGACCGCTTCTTCAATGAGCAGCGGCACTATCGCTATCATCGTCGCGGGCAGCCTGATCGTCGGCGCGGCGCTCGGCGCGGTCATCACCGTGCTGGTGAATAGGAACAAAAAGAAAAAAGAAACCGAAGCAACCGAAGCATAAGTTTAATTAGTACAGGGAGGTTAATATGAATAAAACCTCAGTTAAAAAAAGAAAATACGGGGCGCGGATAAGCAGGCTCTTATCCGCCGCCCTCGCGGTGATGATAATGCTCGCGGCGCTGCCGGTGTGTATCCCCGCGAACGCGGCAACGATCATCACCTATAAGGTAGAGGTCACATCCGAATCCAAAGCCTCGGGCTGGAACAGCGCAAGGCTGGAGCTCCATTATAAGGATCGCGACGGAAATAAATCGTCTGACTCTTGGGACATCAAAAACGAAATTTCAAACGGCAGCACTGTCACCAAAATTGTTCCAAGGTATGATACAGACAAGGTTCCTTATATGATAAGCCTGTATCTCGATTTCGGCGGCGGCTTTACCGTTCGCACTCACAGCGGCAGAGTTAAATTATCCGTTGAGGGTGAGGAGATCACCAACGAAGCGTACAGCGCGGCTTCATATCCCTTTAGCAGCTCCGACAAAACAATGGATTTTGCCATATACGGACTTACTCCCGCCGAGGTCATCTCCGCGGACGGTTCGTCAAAATCCTATGCCACTGTCAAGCAGGCGTGGAACGAGTCAAAGAATTTTGAGGGCAGCACCGTTAAACTCAGCCGCAACGCTACCGTAAAAGGTACTCTGGATGCCGATAAAAATATGAAGCTCGACCTCAACGGCTGTCTGCTTGCAAACGCGGAGGTCGGCTCGCTCATTTCAGTCAAGTCCGGCGGCAAGCTATCTATCATTGACTCCGACCCGACCCGCGACACGGGCGAGAATTATCTATGCACCGCCGGTATAACCGGTAAGGTCGAGGACATCGAGGACCGCTCCTACCGCCTTACGGGCGGCGGCATCTATCACGGCGGCTCCGAACAGAGCGGCGGCGTGATCAGGGTAGAATCCGGCGGCGAGCTGAATATTGAGGGCTGCACGTTCACGGACTGCCATTCTGCCGACAACGGCGGCGCTATATACTGCGAGGGCAAGCTGAGCCTAAAGGGTACAAAGTTCATCTACTGCACCGCGTTAAAGGGCGACGGCGGCGCTGTCTGTGTCTCGGGCAGACCCGATATCTCCCTTGAAAACCTCACCTTCGATTTTTGTTTGGCAGAAAACGGCGGAGCGATAAGCTTTGAAAACGAAAAGTCGGAAGGAACCGTCAGCAAGTTTGATAACTGCACCTTTTACCGCTGCACGGCGGACGATTACGGCGGAGGCTATTATAATAAAGGCAGAAGCGATATCGCTGCCGACAAGCTGACATTCAAAAATTGCAGAGCCGAATGCGGCGGCGGTTTGTATATCACTTCCGGCGGAAGTCAATTTGACTCCGTCGTGTATCCGAACTCGATCAGTAATTCTAAATTTGAAAACTGCTCAGCGGAAGAATTAGGCGGAGGCGTAAGCTATCGCAACGCTGCGGAGCTGACGCTGCAAAATGTCGAATTCAACGGATGCAAAAGCGATGACGACGGCGGCGCGATCCACTTGATCACCATTGTAGCTTACGGTCGTAACGATTACGGTCAACATGATATCCGTATAAGCAACTGCGATATCCATCACTGTACCGCCAAAGACGAGGGCGGCGGGATCTGCGTCGATGATGAACGCAGCACTGACGTGAATAATGTTACGATACTTTACAACTCCTCCGTTCACGATAACACCGCAAAAACAGGCGGCGGCGTCTATGTTGTATCCAATTACGTCTATCTGGTCGGTTCAACCGTTACGGATAATACGGCGACAGGCAAATACGGCGGCGGTGTTTACGTTGATTCTATGGACGATATCGAGATCGCCGGAGAAGTTGTCATCCGCGGCAACATCGCGAACGGCTACGCAAGCAACCTTTGCCTGCAAAGCGGCGTATTCTCATCCGCCAAGATGTACAGCGGCGGCTTGTACGACGGCTCCTTTATCGGGATCTGTTCGACCGCAAACGGGGATTCGACCGTTGCAAAGAATATCAGCCAATATCAGGTTAACAAGTATCTTCACGCCGACAGTTATGAGCGCAAGCTGTCTATGACGAATACAAGAGAAGTCAGCACACCGCTTTTTGCCTCGATGATATCACAGAATATCTCGCTGATAATCATTATCGGCGGCGTCATGATCATCGTCGGCATCATATTGATATTGTATTTCAGAAAACGTAAAAAGGAGGGCAGGGCAGATGAAGCAAAAGATGAACAGACTTCTGCAAATGATGACGAAAAAGACTAATAGAGTTTTATTCGCGTCGCTTGCCGTTGTACTTGCCCTGGCGATCGGCTTTTTGGCGCATTTCCAGATGTTCGGAATGCTCGCGAGAGCTCAGGAAGCCGCGACGCAGTACGTCAGCGAGGTGCGCGTCTATCAGGGCAAGACCGTACAAGACGCAAAACGCGCCTGCGAAGCGGACGGTTTTATTCCCGTTGACGGAAATCTGAACGAAGGCACGGATGAAGACGCTGTCGTCCTCGGCTATATCACCACCGAGAATCAGGACGAGGCGATCACCGACGTCCGTATGATGCAGATGACCTCGGGCTTTAGCACCGTCAACTACGCCGACCTTGTCGCAAGACAATATCCGGGCGTGGATTCTATGATCGACGAGGAATATACGACGATCGGGGAATTTAAAGAAAAGGTGCAGAAAGGCAGCTACAACGCGCAGACAGCGCTCAAATTCCTGAATATGTATGAGATACCCGACGTTAATATGAAGCTCGGCGACTATTTTGTCAGCGGCTCGGTCGATAAAGCGATGCTGAAAAAGCTGTTTTTACAGACGGCTTCTGTCGTCAGCACGACCACCTTCAACCTTCTTTCGCTGGGTGTATCCGACAGCTCCGAGGACAACTGGGCAAGCCGCGTATACCGGAATAAGGATATCCTTGAATTCTCCGAGAACGAGGACGGCGTCGAAGCCGGTACCGATCCTTACGCCGAGCTCGACAGACAGTATCTGTCAGACGCGGAACGGCTGGCTTCCTTGGTTCAGGACTTTTCAACCAAATTTCAGAACGGTATGGCACGGGTAAACGCAAACGGCGGCACGCTGCCGGAGCTTGACCCCGAAGAAGTATCCGCAGAGGAAATGAACGCGCACGGCACCGAATCGCTCTATATCTCGGCGTATGACGTGCTCAACCAATACAAATTCGACGATGACACACTCCTCGGCGATTGGTTTGTCGAAATGGGAAACCTGACGCTCAGTAATAAGGCAGAGCTGAGAAACCTCTACCCGCTGATCGCCTCTATGACCCCGGGTCAGATCATCACCACACAGATGACAGGCTTTCAGTGCTGCGTGTATTATATGACCGAGCTCTCGTCGGCGGAAGGACAGTTCAACGAATTGCTCGGCGAAGCGAAGGGGCTTTGCCGCGATCACGATAACACCGAGTCTATCTCTGTATGGACAGGCGTGGATCAAAAGATTTTTGAACAGGAGTGCGCTGTCACCGGCGACGCGCAAAGATATACGAACCTTAAGGATACGGCGGATAATCTGGTGAAGCGCAACAAGGTGATCGAAGTGCTCGACGGCGTTTCCACGATTCTTTCAAAAGCGATATCCGTTGCGGGGATCTCGATATTGGCCTCGCTCCCTGTGACGATTATCGGATGGATCGGAGAAAGCGCGGCTGTCTGGGCGTGGCAGCACTTTACCGTTTATCTGATCTTTGGCTGTCTCGGAAAAATCGCCGCGTTTGTCGGAACAATCAGCCGCATCGCCACACTTCTTA
>JBGULZ010000063.1:0-4063 GCA_045116595.1 Ruminococcus sp.
CGTTATTATTGTTATAAGCCATTGGAATGCACCTTGTGCCTTTCTTTATCAAAAAATTTTCATAAAACACACATTTTCTTCTTTATATTTCTATAAAGTAAAAAAGTATCAAAATTTTAACAATTTCGTTTGAACATTTAATACACAATCTGTCCGATTTAACGGACGTTTTCAAGATTTTGGAACATTTTGTGGTTCCGTTTGTTCCAACCACAACCGGTTGTAGATGTAACATTATTTACAACTTTGTTATAATTTTACACCAAAACTCTCGATTTGTCCAGTGTTGAGAAGAAATTTCTCAAATTTTTTCGCATATTCTCAACTTTGCACTTCTTGCTCTCGGGTTTTTAGTCAATTCTGTTTCATTTGCACAAACAGGTTTTCGTGTAATCAACCTGACCTTCGGTTTATTGCCGCAGACGCACACCGGAAAGTCCTTCGGACAGGTGCAGCCCTGCGCCCAGTGAGCCATTTTTTGCTTAACTATCCTGTCCTCGAGCGAGTGGAAGGTGATCACAGCCAGTCTTCCGCCGCTTCCGAGTATGTCAAACGCGCCGTCAAGCCCTTTTTGCAAGGCTCCGAGCTCGTCATTCACGGCTATCCTTATCGCCTGAAAGGTCTTTCGCGCCGGATGTCCGTCGCGCCGCACCCTCTGAGGGACGTTGTTTTTTATTATCTCCGCGAGCTCTACCGTTGTTTTTATCGGCTTTTGCTCACGGGCTTCAACTATTCCCTTCGCTATCGAGGGGGCGTACTTTTCTTCGCCGTATTCGTAGATGATCCGCTTGAGCTCCTCATACGGCAGGGTATTAACAAGCTCCTCGGCGGTCGTACCCTTTTGGCTCATCCGCATATCGAGCGGCGCTTCCTCGTGGAAGGAAAAGCCCCTTTCGGCGGTATCGAGCTGGTGTGACGAAACGCCTATATCGAGCAGCACGCCGTCTACCCTGAAAACTCCGCGCTGCGCCAGCAGCTCCTTTATATCGGCAAAGTTGCCTTTTACAATCAGCGAGTTCTCGTTATTCTTGAACCGCTCGGTAAGTGTGCATATCGCGTCGGGATCGCGGTCGATAGAAAACAGCTTTCCGCTTGTGAGACGGTCGAGAATCCGGCTCGAATGTCCGCCGCCGCCCGCGGTACCGTCAACGTAAATCCCGTTTGGATTTATGTTAAGGCCGTTGATCGTTTCTTCAAGAAGAACGGGGATGTGAGAAAACTCCATAGCGCCCTCCTAAAACTTGAGAAGTGAGATCGCCTCTTCCAGCACATCGCGCTTGGAATCCATAAACGCCTGGAATCTTGACTTGTTCCAAATCTCTATGCGGTTGTTCATTCCGATAACGATAGCCTCGCCGTCAAGCGAAGCGTACTCCCTCAGCGTTTGGGGGATCATCACCCTGCCCGAAGTGTTCGGAGAGACCTCTGTCGCGAACGCGGTGAACGAGTATTGAAGCGCCATAGCCTTGTCGGCGGGGAGCTCCATAATGTTCTGAGATATACGCTCGAACTGCTCGGTCGACATCACCTGAACACAGGGATTGCCGAAGCCGCGGGTTATGTAGAAGGCTTCGCCGAGCTCATCGCGGAACTTTGCCGGCAGCACGATCCTGCCCTTTGAGTCAACATTATGGTTTGACGTTCCCAAAAACACTCAGCTCACCTCCAAATCGAGTAAAATCGGTTTTAATTTGCCACTTTTAATCTTTAAATGACACAAAATGACACCGCTTGTCTCTATTATAATACATCGAAACAGAAAAATCAAGAAAAAGTTACTAAATTATAAAAAGTAATTACAATTTGTCGGATTTATACAAACGAAAAGTGTTTTGTATATTGAAAATCAACAAAGCAACGTGACGTTGCGTCCGATTCGAGTCGGAAAAACCGGCTGTTTTTAACAGCTCGGATGCCCGGCTGAAAAGGTCAGCTTTAGGTCTGCAGATCAAAAAACGAGCCGCCGGCAAAAACTGCCGGCAGCTCGCTGTTAATCGTTAATTGTTAATTGTTAATTAAAAATCAGTCTCTCTTTGCCTTTTGAGAATTGATTATGTTAGCGCGGGTCTTTTTGACCTCGTTGAGCTGAGAAGAAAGGCTCTCCTCTGTGCGCTTCATAATGCCGTCAACATATACGTTGGCAGCCTTTCTGATCTCCGCTGACTTCTGCTTTGCGTCGTCAACGATCTCCTTAGCCTTTGCCTGAGCCTCTCTGACGAGCTCGTTCTGGTTAAGCATAACCTTCTTGCGCTCCTCAGCCGCGCGGATAATATTTTCGGACTCACGGTTAGCTTCGGCAAGGATCTGCTTTCTGTCCGCAACGATATTCTTTGCCTGTCTTACCTCTGCGGGCATAGCGTCCTGGATCTGCTCGATGATGTCGTAAACCTCATCGCTGCTTACCATAACCTTGCCGCCCGAAAGGGGTACTGTTTTTGAGTCGTTAATTAAATCCTGAAGCTGTAAAATTAAATCATCAACCTTCATTTTCTCCACTCCTATTCCTTATATTTTGTAATTGATCACTTTATTAAAGCCGGCTTGCGCCGAACATACAAGCTTATTTTTTGGTCAGCTTTTTTACTATCCTGTCGTGAACGCACGCGGGAACAAAATTGCTGATGTCGCCGCCCATTGAGCCGATCTCGCGCACCATGCTTGAGCTGAGGTACATCGAGTCGTTATCGGCGGTCAAAAAGATGGTCTCGAGCTGCGGGTTTATTTTTTTGTTGGCTATCGCCATCTGGAACTCATACTCAAAGTCCGACACAGCCCTCAAGCCCTTGACGATCGCGTTTACGCCCTTTTGCCTGCAATACTCGGCAAGCAGACCCTCAAAGCTGACGATCTCGACGTTATCGATCCCGCTGACAGCGTCGCTGAGCAGCTCAATACGCTCCTCGATCGAAAAGCACGGGGTTTTTGACGAGTTGACAAGCACTGCTACATAAACCTTGTCGAACATCTTTGACGCCCTTTTGATAACTTCGACGTGTCCGAGAGTAACGGGGTCAAAGCTGCCGGGGCAAATTACGGTTTTATCCATTATAAAAAATCCTTATGTCTGAATGTGGTTATTCTTATTTTACCATAGCGATACTGTCTGTCAAGTACAAAATCGCCATATTGTGAAAAAACTTCTTCATCAATGGGATTTTCCGCGATTATCACGCCCGTGTCCTTGACTGCGGCGGTAACAAGCTCCAGGCTGTCCTGAAGCGCGCCGGTCTTGTAGGGCGGGTCTAAAAAGACGATGTCAAAGCTTTTGCTGTTCGCGGCAAGGAAGCTGCGGTAATCCATCTGAAAAATCTTTGCCCTGTCCTCAAGCTTTGTCGTCTTGAGGTTGCGCTTTACGGTCTCGACAGACTTTTTGGAGTTGTCGACAAAATATGCCGAGTCAGCTCCGCGGCTGAGCGCTTCGATTCCCATTTGACCCGAGCCCGCGAACAAATCGAGAAATACTCTGCCCTCGGTCTCGAACTGTATTATTGAAAAAACCGCTTCTTTAACTCTGTCGGTCGTGGGGCGAACATCCTCGCCCTCAAGGGTTTCAAGTCGTCTGCCTCTCGCAGACCCGGTAATTACTCGCATAAAACCGTCCTTTACACTAACTCGTTAATTATATCACACAAAATCACATAATACAATGAAAAAATTAACAATATTTTTATATTTTTCAAAATAATTATTCTTCAAGGTGATGAAAATACCTGTAAACCGCCAAAGCGGAGTCTTTTGTCATCTTCGGAGCCTGTTCAAGCTCTTGCAAGTCCGCCTTTGAGATATTGTCGATCGTACGGAAGTATTTTAAAAGCGCCTTTGCGCGCACTTCGCCTACGCCGTCGATGGTTGTCAGCGAACTTCTGAAGGTGCTCTTTTTTCTTCTGGCGTGGTGGTAGCCGATCGCGAAGCGGTGGACCTCGTCCTGCATTTTGCTCAGGAAGGTGAACACCTGCCTGCGTGAGTTAATTGCAATCTCACCGCCCTCGCCTGTTACGGCGCGCGTGCGGTGCTTGTCGTCCTTGACCATACCGAAAAGCGGCACGGATATATTCATTCTGTC
>JBGULZ010000064.1:0-3037 GCA_045116595.1 Ruminococcus sp.
TACCTTTTCCTTGAGGACTCCGGCTTTGTGCTTTTCGCCGTTTTCGTCGATGAGCATAGCGCCCTCGCCGCCCAGCGATATCAGCACGTTTTTAGCGCCCATCTTTTGGAGCTCCTTGGCGTATTTTTCGATATCCGCCTCGGTCTTGACCTCGGTTTCAAATATCTCGGAAAGCTCCTGACGGTTGGGCTTTATCAGGAACGGTTTGAATTTGAGCGAGTTGACAAGCAGCTGCTTTGTAGCGTCAACAACGATTTTTACATCCTTGTAGCTGATGCGCTCGAGCATCCTCTCGTAAACGTCGTCGGGCATGGTGTTGGGTATGCTGCCCGCGATAACGAGTGTGTCGCCGTTTTTGATCCTGTCTATCTTCTGGAGCAGTCTTTCGAGCTCAGAGTCATCGATATGCGGACCCTGGCAGTTGATCTCGGTTTCTTCACCCGCTTTGATCTTGACATTGATTCGCGAGATACCGTGCTTGAGCTTGATAAAATCCGTGATTATCCGGTCGTTGCGGATACCCTTTTCGATAGCTTCTCCGGTGAAGCCCGCCACAAAGCCGTAGGCGGTGCTGTCAAGCCCGAGCTCGGCGAGCACGCAGGAGACGTTTATTCCCTTGCCGCCGAAGTAGTATTCCTCGCTTGTGGTGCGGTTTGTGATCCCGCTCGTCAGCTTGTCGAGCCTTACGACATAGTCGATCGAGGGGTTTAGAGTTACTGTGTAAATCAAAGCATGACCTCCTTTGTTACCGTTTCATTTCTGAAAGAATCGTCCGGCGCCTTGTCGGTGATGATGCAGCATTGCCTGAGCGGAGAAAAAGACACGGGAAAGACGCGCCTGAACTTTGTGTGATCCGCCGTGACGAACGCCATATAGCTTTTGGCGACTGCCGCTTCTTTCATTTTTGCCTCATCTATGTCGGGGGTGGTGAAGCCGGCCTCGATGTCGATGCCGTTCGTGCCGATAAAAGCCTTTGAAAAATTAAGGTTTTTAAGGCTCGATATCCCCTCTGCTCCGACTACCGCCTCGGTGGCGGGTTTAACCTTTCCGCCGACGATGTAGGAATTCAGCCCGCGCTTTATGAGCTTGCGCGCGTGGACGATACCGTTTGTTACATATATCGCCTTGCTCGTCTTGGGGATAAAGTCGATCAGCCGCGAGGTTGTCGTTCCGGCGTCGATGTAGACAAAATCCGTGTCGTTGATAAGCGTTGCGCAGTAACGGGCGATCTCGGTCTTTTCTTCCTGCATCAAGGTTTCTTTGGTGGATGTGGTGTCCTCAATAAAGCCGATGGTCTGTTTTATCGACGTCGCCCCGCCGAAAACCTTTCTCAGCTTGCCGAGCTGGTCGAGCGCCGTAAGGTCGCGCCTTATTGTGGATTCCGAGGTGTCAAGCAGCTGTGAAAGTTCCGATACCGTGACTGCGTGTTTTTCGTTAATTATGCTTAAAATTGAGTGATATCTTTCTTGTGTGAGCAATTTTGGTCACCTCTTGATTACATTATACCACCAAAATGAGCAAAGTCAAGCGTATATGATGGAAAATAATCAAAAAATAATAAAAAATGTTTACTTATCTTATACAAAATGCGAATTTACATTTTGTCATTATTTTGTTAGAATATAAGTGCAGAAACTAATTGCGCCTTTTTTAAGTATTTTTTATTCAGTTTCAATATTTTTTAAAGGAGGTTTTAGTTATGTCTGACAAAACCAAGGTGGTCATTACCGATGACCAAAAATCGGTAAAGGTGCCTAAGGGGATAAGGATGATTGTCAGGCGGAGCTGTTTGGCAGCGCTGCAAATGGAGAATATAGGCAGCCCGTGCATAATTAACGTTACCTTTACGGATAATGCAAAGATGAGAGAACTAAAGCAAAGGTATGAAGGCAAGGACATTGAAGCGGGGGCTATGTGGCTGCCGGGACCCGAGGACGGAGTATTCGGAACAATTATTATCTCAGTGGAAAAGGCACAGGAGCTTGCACAGTTTTATGGCTGTTCACTGCAAAAAGAGATCTGCTATCTCACAGTTCACGAATTGCTGCACCTGATCGAGCACAAAAAACACAGCAAGCAAAACAAGCTGAAAATGCAGGAAAAAAAGGAAACAGTAATGTATCAGCTGGGGTTACCGCTTACCTCGGGATACGCAATCAGTCACACCTAAGCAAAGACCTTAGCAGGAACCGTTCCGCAAACGCGGGGCGGTTTTTTGCGTTTAATATAGTTTTTATGCTCTTTTCTGCTGCAAGATTATTGATATTGAAACACCTTTGTGTTATATTAAAAATGTATTATTATGTAAAGGATGTGGCTGTATGGAAGAACAACTGTATTACAAGGACGCCCTTAAGCTTGCGCAGAAGGATTACCGCACGTGTATATCAAAGGGTAAATCGCCATGGCTGCCCGTGCTTGATGATTTTGTGACGGCGAGCAACGTTTCCGCGAGCGTTGATATGGGGATAGTCCAGATTCCCGCAAACCTGATAGTCGGTACAAAAACTAAGGGCAGGATGAATGCCTTCAGTTCAAACTTTATGCCTATTCTTGAGGAGGGCACGGAGTTTTCCGACAAATGGAAGCGCCTTTGCGAAGCTCATCTTACCGAGGGTATCCGCGACCCGATAAAGGCGTATGAATATATGAACCGCTATTACGTGGAAGAGGGCAACAAACGCGTCAGCGTGCTCAAGTTTTTTGACGCGGTCACTATTCCCGCCCACGTTATCCGCCTTATGCCCGAGGGCGGCGGAGAAGAGGTCGAGCTCTACAATGAGTTTTTGGAGTTTTACAAGTACAGCAAGGTAAACTTTATTGAATTCAGCAAAAAGGGCAGCTACGCTATGCTTCAAAAGGCGCTCGGTAAAGAAGCCGGCGAGGAGTGGAGCGACGACGAACAAAGCGAGTTCGCGGGAACATATTATTATTTTAAAAAAGCATATTTAGCGAGCGGCGGTGACAAGCTGCAATCGACAGTCGGCGACGCTATGCTCAGCTATATTATGGTATACGGCTACCCTGAGCTCTCGAC
>JBGULZ010000065.1:0-1840 GCA_045116595.1 Ruminococcus sp.
CGAGCTGGTCAACGTCGATGCTGAGCCGCAGATCTCCGCTTTCCCCCGCTTTGCCGCTGTACACATTCTCCGCCAAGAAAGAGGTTATCGGGTATCTTCTGTAATCATAAACCTCTATCCTGAGGTTGAGGTCGTTTACATCCTCTAAGTTTGTCCAGTTGAGCTCAAGGAGCATTTTTTCTCCCTGATAAAAGATATTGTTTGTTCTTCCGTTGTATTTTACCTGTTCAAGGCAGAGCGTGTTCCGCTTTACCTTGTCCTTGAATTTATCGTCCTCATATTTGACCGAGAAGAAATCGTCGTTTTCTCCGCCGAGGTAGCATTTTATCGCCTCGTCAACGTCGCCGTCAAAGATGACCTTGCCCTGCTCGAGCACTATGCACCTGCTGCAGAGCTCCTGGATAGTTCCCATATTGTGAGATACATAGAGCACTGTTCTGTTCTCCTGCTCGGCGAGCTCGCGCATTTTGCGCAGACACTTTTTCTGAAAGCGCATATCGCCGACAGCGAGCACCTCGTCCATTATCATGATCTCGGCGTTGAGGTGGGCGGCTACCGAGAAAGCGAGCTTTACGAACATACCGCTCGAATAGCGCTTTACGGGCGTGTCGATGAACTTTTCGCACTCGGAAAAGTTGATGATCTGATCTATTTTTTCGCTTACCTCGGCTCTGCTCATACCGAGGATAGCGCCGTTGAGGTAGATGTTCTCTCTGCCCGTGAGCTCGGGGTGGAAGCCCGTGCCGACCTCGAGCATACTGGCGATCCTGCCCCTGTAGGCAAAGTCGCCCGCGCTGGGGGACGTAACGCGCGAGAGGAGCTTCAGCAGGGTGGATTTACCCGCGCCGTTCGCGCCGATTATACCGACCCTCTCTCCCCTTTGCACCTCGATGTTTACATCGTCAAGCGCCAAAAAGGAATCGCCGTCCTCGTAGTCGGGTCTGCCGATGATAGAGTTCGGGTCCTCTCTGCCCCTGCGCTTTGCGTACCAGCTTTGAAGGTCACGCCTAAGCGTGCCCGTGCCGATAGCGCCGAGCCTGTATTCTTTTGAAAGATGTTCTGTTTTTATAACGCAGTTTTCTTTCAGATCGATCATAATTACACCGTATCAATAAAGTTCTTTTCTACCTTGTTAAACACCAGCACGCCCCAGAACAGCAGTACCGCTGTGACCGCAAGGCTGATAAGCAAAAACGGCCATTCAAAGGTGCCGCTGCCCAAAAACGCGTAACGGTAGGACTCTACTATGGGAGCTACCGGGTTAAGCAGCATAAGCCAACGGAAGTCCTCCGGGACCTTTGAAACAGGATAAACCACCGGGGTGATGTACATCAAAAGCGATACGCCGAAGCTTACCAATACATTCAGATCCCTGTATTTTGTGGTGATGGATGAGATTATTAGCCCGATAGTCGTGCCGAGCAGCGCGGTGTGCAAAACCAAAATCGGCGTGAACAATATAAATAAGTTCGGGTGGACGTTCGCGCCTATCAGGGCATAAATTATTATCAAGATCACAAAAACAACGGTTTGGAGCAAAAAGTTTATCAGGTTGTAAATTATACCCGATATCGGCATTACAAGCCGCGGAAAATACACCTTGCCAAACAGCCGCGCGTTGCCCAAGAACGTACCGGAGCCCCTGTTAAGGCAGCTTGAAAAAAAGCCCCACAGGATATTGCCCGATAAATAAAACAAAAACTGCGGAACGCCGTCGGTCGGGATACCCGCGATAACGCCGAAAATGACTGTGAATACCACGGTCGAGAGCAGCGGGTTTATCACGATCCAGACAGGCCCGAGGATAGTCTGCTTATAGGCGGTTGTGATGTCGCGCTTT
>JBGULZ010000066.1:0-2855 GCA_045116595.1 Ruminococcus sp.
ATGTCATATCAGCCTTTGCGATTTCCTCTGCCTCGTCGTGAACGTGCTCGGGACGGATACCGAAGATAACTTCCTTACCTACATAAGCGTCGAGCTTGCCGCCTGCGCTCTTGTCAGCGGGAACGGGAACCTTGTACTTGTCAAAGTTGAGTGTGTACTTGTCGCCTTCCTTGCCTACTGTAGCGTTGATGAAGTGCATCTGGGGTGAGCCGATGAAGCCTGCAACGAACATATTGTCGGGAAGATCATAAAGGTGCTGAGGTGTGTCTACCTGCTGGATAACGCCGTCCTTCATAACAACGATTCTTGTACCGAGAGTCATAGCCTCTGTCTGGTCATGCGTTACATAAATAAATGTTGTTCCGAGTCTCTGATAGAGCTTGGAGATCTCTGTACGCATCTGAGCACGAAGCTTTGCGTCCAAGTTTGAGAGCGGCTCGTCGAGAAGGAATACCTTAGGATCACGAACGATAGCACGACCCATAGCAACACGCTGTCTCTGACCACCGGAGAGAGCCTTAGGCTTTCTGTCGAGGTACTGCTCGATACCGAGGATACGGGCTGCTTCTTCAACTCTTCTCTTGATCTCCTCCTTGGGAGTCTTTCTGAGCTTAAGACCGAACGCCATATTGTCGTAAACCGACATATGAGGATAAAGCGCGTAGTTCTGGAAAACCATCGCGATATCTCTGTCCTTAGGAGCTACATCGTTTGCGAGCATATCGCCGATGTAGAGCTCGCCCTGAGAGATATCCTCAAGACCGGCGATCATTCTCAGTGTTGTTGACTTACCGCAGCCTGAAGGACCTACAAAGATGATAAACTCCTTATCGGCGATCTCAAGGTTGAAGTCCTTTACAGCGGTAACGCCGCCGTCGTAAACTTTGTAAACGTTTCTCAGTGATACATTTGCCATAAAATAACCTCCGTTAGATAAAATCTAAATTTACAATATATAATATACCACTTCGTGCAAATTTTTACTATACCGATTTTAACTAAATATTGTGTTCACTTTTTATGTAAAATAATTATGCCGTAAAAAACAGAGCCTGATTTTAGTGTATTTTGCCTACAAAAATCGCTTCAATATCCAATTTTGCCAATTTTTTAGCACTTCCTATGGGCAATTTGCTATCAAGATACAAATTTCCCACTGATATTCGTTGAAGGTGCACAACTTTTAAACCGCATACAGCAAACATTTTCTTGACCTGGTGGTACTTGCCCTCGCAAATCGTGACGATACCTGTCGAATTACCGCTTTTTTCGTCGATTTCGAGCTTCGCGGGCATACAGCGCGTGCCGTCCGAGAATACTATCCCTTCTTCAAAGCGCTTTACCGTATCGCCTGTTATCTCTCCGTCGAGCCGGGCTATGTATTTTTTCTCAACGTGCTTTTTGGGCGACAGCATCCTGTGGGCAAAATCGCCGTCATCAGTGATTATAAGCAGTCCCTCGGTGTCCTTGTCGAGCCTCCCCGCGGGAAATAGCCCGTCGCGCCTGAGCTCGGTCGGCAGGATGTCGATAACGGTTTTGTCTGTTTTATCCTTTGTCGCCGAGACAACGCCTGCGGGCTTGTTGAGCATTATGTAGATGTGTTCGTCAGCGCAGACAGCTTGTCCGCAAAGCTCTACCCTGTCCGATTTTGGGTCGAGCTTAGTGTCGACAGCTTTGCAGACCTCGCCGTTCAGCGTGACATCTCCTTTTTTTATATGCTTTTGAGCCTCCTTGCGGCTCAGTGTACCGCGGGAGGATATGAATTTATCAAGTCGTTCCATTTTTATTACCTGTCAAGGGCAAAACGCCCTCTCCGTAAACCCTGTTTGTCAGGTGACCGCCGATCAGCCTGCCGTTATTTACGAGCAAAACGGCGCAGGATGCTTTTTCTCCGTTTACGGAATATGTAAGCCTCTGAGCCTTTTGCCCCTTGTACGGGCTTAAATCGAGCCCTATTTGCTTTTGAGTTTCGTTGTATTTTTCTGTTATAGAATTAAAATTCTCGGGTATCGTAATTTCATCGCTCTCTGTCAGCTCGGCTTTTTCGATTCCGAACCCGCGCAAAAGCTCAAGCCGTTGTTCTTCTGTCTCTGCTTTTAACGAATACTCGCCGATTTCGTCGCAGGTCGCGGTGCCGGCGTTTGAACCGCCGTTTTTGATAACGGCAAAAATCACCAGCATTATGATCAAAGCGGCGATCACCGCATAACGCAGCGCTTTGCCGCGGTTTTTCAGTTTAAAATTCAGTACAAACATTTTTGCCTCCGTAGCGCATATATATCATTATACGCACGGAGGCGGGTGAATTATGCCGTTTTATGATAACAAAAGCTCAGACAGCTCTTTTGGCGAATCCGCGATCGCGTTCGCGCCCGCCCTGAGCATTTCATCGACCGAGCCGTAGCCGTAGCTTACGCCGATAAAATCGACCTCACAGAGCTTTGCGCCGACCGCGTCAAAGCGGCTGTCGCCGATCATTACTGTATCCGCCCTGTCGCGCTCGATATCGCCGCCGAGAAAAGCAAGCGCGTAAGGTATAAGATCCTTTTTGTCCTTGATCTTATTGTCGAGCGTTGAGCCGACGATCTTATCAAACAAATCCTCAATGCCGAGCAGCTTGGCAACGCCGTCGGCTACGGGCTTTTGTTTTGAGGTGCAGATCGCGGTTTTTGCGCCTTTTTTGCGCAGCTCAAAGACCAATTCCTTTATCCCGTCGTAAACCTTATTATGGTACTTGCCCTCTTTTTCGTAGTATTCGCGGTAGAGAGCCGCGCCTTTTTCCGCTGTTTTATCGTCAAGACCGCACAGGTTTTTGAAGGTGTCGATCAGCGGAGGTCCGATGTACAGGGTATAGT
>JBGULZ010000067.1:0-6626 GCA_045116595.1 Ruminococcus sp.
TGAGGATAGCGCCGATAACCGCGACAATGCTCGCAACAATTGAAGCTGTCTGCGCTCCGCGGAAGATAGCGACAATAAGGTTAGCGATAAACTCAAGGATCAAAACGACAAGAAGGATCTTGAAAAGATTGTTTCCTTTTCTGTCCATAACATCATCGCCGATCTGTGACGCAAGGCTCCTTATGCCCAGAATGATATAAATGAAAATAATCAAATCTGCGATAGTTGAAAAAGAATTCATCAGGCTCGCCATAAAGCTGTTATTCATTGAGGTGAACATACTGCCGAAGCCGACAATAATGATATTAGCGAGTGTTGCGAACAGCGCAACTCTGAATGCGGGTTCATCTAAAGAAGCTTTTGAAAGACCTGTGATACCGAGAATAAAAGAGATGATCAAAACAACAGCGGATATCAACATAAACGAAAGCGCCAGAACAGCTATAAGTCCGCCTGTTGCCACATCTCCACCGGTCGCTTCTTCGGGAACAGCGTCTAAAATAATAGCTAAGCACAAGCTGATAAGCATTGCAAATCCGCCGATCAACGCCAGAATTCGTGACGAAAACAATCTTTTTACACCAAGATAAGCATTGGGGTATGTCATATACATTTCTCCTTAATAAAAATCTCGGCGGAAACCACCTGTTTCCGCTTGATGTAATTATAACATTTTAAAGTGATGAAGTCAATAGATTTGATTTTGCAAAACAAATAGTGAATATAATTAATTTTGCTTGACAACACGGCGGATTCGTGATATAATAATGCACGTTCGAAACGCGGATGTAGTTTAGTGGTAGAACTTCAGCCTTCCAAGCTGATCGTGTGGGTTCGATTCCCATCATCCGCTCCAAAACAAAACGGTGCCAACGGCACCGTTTTTTGTTTTGGGCGGAATGATGATGGGAATCGAACAGCCCGTTAAGAAAACGTCACAGTGTGACGTTTTTAGGGCGCCGCGTTAGTCTGCACCTTCTCCCCCGCACGCCGCATAAAGCGAGCAGGAACATTACAATTTACGCAAACGCACATCACCCGCTCCAATTTGCGGATTGGGAATCGAAGGCGAGCGTTAAAAACAGTCCTCGGAACACACTCTAAGACCTGTAAAATGCGGTTGCTATTATATCTGAATCGTGGTAAAATAAAATCATAAAGTGCGGAGGGCAATGCTATGAGCAACGGATTTGATTTTTTGATATACAAGGCGGCTGACGAAGAAGTATCTGTCAACGCTGTGATAAAAGATGATACGATTTGGCTTACGCAGAAGTCGATGGCGGAGTTGTTTGAGGTTACGCCGCAGACGATTACCAGACACCTTGCCAATATCTACGAAGAGGAAGAATTGTATAGGGATTCAACTTGTACAAAAATTGTACAAGTTCAAATCGAAGGCAACCGTCAAGTAAAACGCAATGTCGATATCTTCAATCTTGACGCAATCATTTCTGTCGGCTACCGCGTCAATTCCAAGCGTGCCACTCATTTTAGACAGTGGGCTACGGGCGTTTTAAAAGAGTATATGATCAAAGGTTTTGCTCTTGATGATGACAGACTCAAACAAGGCAACGCCGCTTTCGGTAAGGACTATTTCCGAGAGTTGCTCGAAAGAGTTCGCTCTATCCGCGCAAGCGAACGCAGAATTTGGCAGCAAATTACAGATATATTCGCCGAGTGCAGTATTGATTACGACAAAACCTCCGACGTTACAAAGCGCTTTTACGCCACCGTGCAAAACAAATTTCATTATGCGATTACCAATCAGACTGCCGCTGAAATTATTTACGACAGTGCCGATAAAAACAAGGAGCATATGGGATTGACGACTTGGAAGAATGCTCCGGACGGACGCATTTTGAAATCTGATGTTGCTATTGCAAAGAATTATCTGGAGGAAAAGCAAATACGTCAGTTGGAACGTGCCGTTACGGGCTACTTTGACTACATAGAAGATTTGATTGAACGAGAAAACACCTTTACTATGGAAGAATTTGAGAGCAGCGTAAATGAATTTTTATCTTTCAGACGATATGATATACTCCCCGACAACGGCAAGGTCTCTCATAAAAGAGCATTAGAAAAGGCGTATCGGGAATATGACGAGTTTAATAAAACACAGAAGATAATATCTGATTTTGACAGAGAGATAAAGAGATTGGAAAGCGATAACTACTAAATCTTTAAAAGCAAAGAGCCGGCGTTTTGCCGGCTCATTTTTTGCTTTTTATGCCTTTTTGAAAGTCATCGGAAGAAGATTTTCAACTCCCTTGAAGCCTGAGATCTCGCCCTCGACCTTGGAGACTTCAAGCTCGTTGCCGGTTAATTTGGTTTCAAGGTATGTTGAGTCATCCTTTTCTTTGCCAGTATACATATAGAGCTTGCCATCCTCAAAGACGTATTGTCCATATGATTCCGAACCGGTGAGCGATCCTATATCAAACCGGCCCGCAACGGATTCCACCATTTGATCAAGGGTCTGCTTTTTTGAAACGAGATACTGGTTAAACTGCTCTTCGGTAAGCCCCATCGCCATATACGCCTTGGGAAGCACGGTTTTGAGATTTTCTTTTACCTGCTTCATCGTTTCTTCTGCCGATTCCTTGTCGGGAGCAAAGTGATATGTCCCGTCCGGATTAAGCTCCAATGACAAAATTATATTACAGCCGTCAAAAGCTTTAAAAAGCTCGTCATACATAGCCTGCTGAGTCGAATCAGCTTCACTCGTACTGTTTTTAACGCTGTTTTCCACGATGTCCTTGACCTCAAGCTCGTAGTTCCACTTTCCGACTATCGTGTTGCCGCCGCATGCCGCGAGAGAAATGATCATCATCAACGCCAATACCGACGCTGTGATTTTTTTGAGATTTGTCATAAATGCTCTCCTTTAGATAAAATATGCTGAGTTACAGAGACTCTATGATAATGTTTTCTCCGTCTGAGGTAATGTTTATCGCGCTGAGATTGCCCTCGCCCGCATTGATCATAGCGTTGGCGATCTTTTCCTCTACCTCGCGCCTGATCGTATGGCGAAGGTCGCGGGCGCCGCTCTTGCCTCCGCAGGATTTTTCGGCGAGATATTTGCACGCTTTATCGTCGAATGTGAGCTTGACGTGCTTTTCCTCGAGGGTTGGAACATACTCATTGAGCATAAGCTCTGCGATTTTTACAAAGTCGTCGTCCGTGAGCGACCGGAACACGATGACCTCGTCAACACGGGCGATAAATTCGGGGCGCAGGAAGTCGGAAAGCGCCTTCATAACCTTTTCTTTTGAAGCCTCGTCCTCGGTCTTGCCGAAGCCGAGCGCGGTCGCGCTGCTTGACGATCCGGCGTTTGAGGTCATTACTATAACGGTGTTTTCAAAGTTTACGGCTCTGCCGTGAGCGTCCGTCACCTTGCCCTCGTCAAGTATCTGGAGCAGGATGTTGAGCACATCGGGGTGAGCCTTTTCTATCTCGTCAAACAGAAGCACCGAATACGGACGGCGGCGAACCTTTTCTGTCACCTGACCCGCCTCGTCATATCCGACATAGCCCGGTGGTGAACCGATGATCTTTGATACCGAATGCTTTTCCATAAACTCGGACATATCAAGGCGGATAAGAGTTTCGGGAGTGTCAAACAGCTCCTGGCTGAGCACCTTGACAAGCTCGGTTTTACCTACGCCCGTGGGGCCTACGAAAATGAATGAAGCCGGACGGCGGCGCGGTGAAATCTGACAGCGGCTGCGCTTGATCGCGGAAGCCAACGCTTCTACTGCCTCGTCCTGTCCGATGATTTTTTTCTTAAGATTTGTCTCGATATCCGCAAGCTTTGCAAGCTCGTTTTCGCGGATCCTTGACGCGGGGATACCTGTCCAGAGCTCGATAACCTTGGCGATATCCTCCTCGGTGACTCTGGTCTCGAGATCCTCGGGATCGAATTTACTGAGCTCGCCGTCGATCTGAGCAAGGCTTGTGTTTACCTTGGCGAGTTCCTCGTAGTTGATCTCCTCCTGCGACTGGATCTCTTCCTTTTTGAGTATGAGCTGATTCTGCTCATCCCTGAGCTTT
Source organism: Ruminococcus sp. (assembly GCA_045116595.1). Lineage (GTDB taxonomy): Bacteria > Bacillota > Clostridia > Oscillospirales > Acutalibacteraceae > Ruminococcoides. Next base: position 4,057 of record JBGULZ010000067.1, read on the forward strand.
TCGGCGCGCTCGCGCTCCTTGTTGCGCAGACCCGCGCAGGCGCAGCTTTCGTCAAGAAGGTCGATCGCCTTGTCGGGCAGGAAGCGGTCGGTTATGTAACGCTCAGAGAGGATAACGGTTTTTCTTACGATATCATCATCTACAATAACGCCGTGATGGCTCTCGTAGTAATCCTTTACGCCCGCGATGACTTCGATGGTCTGGGCGATGGTGGGCTCGCCTACCTTTACGGGCTGGAAGCGCCTTTCGAGCGCCGAGTCCTTTTCTATGTACTTGCGGTATTCATTAAAGGTAGTCGCGCCGATAACCTGAACCTCGCCGCGTGAGAGCGCTGGTTTTAAGATATTCGCGGCGTTCATTGTACCCTCGTTGTCGCCTGTGCCGACAAGCGAGTGTACCTCGTCGATAAAGAGGATAATATTGCCGTTGTCCTTGATCTCGGCAACAAGACCCTTGATACGGCTTTCAAACTGACCTCTGAACTGTGTGCCCGCAACGAGCGCGGTGAGGTCAAGAAGCTGTATCTCTTTATTTTTGAGCCTGTGCGGAACGTTGCCGTTCGCGATCCTGAGCGCAAGACCCTCGGCGATAGCGGTTTTACCTACGCCGGGCTCACCGATAAGGCCGGGGTTGTTTTTGCTGCGGCGCGAAAGTATCTGGATAACGCGCTCGATCTCGCTGTCTCTGCCGATTATACGGTCGATCCTTCCCTCTCTCGCCTTTGCGGTCAAGTCCTCGCAGTAGAGGTTAAGGTGTTTCCTCTTTTTGCCTGATTTTTCTTTTTTAGAATTATTTTTTGCTCCGTTTTTGGTGTCGCCCTTGTTTGCGGCGCCGCCGAACATATTGTTAAAGAAATTCGGGAACGCGGGAGCACCGTGAGAAAAATCATCATCCTCGCTGCCCTCTGCGGCTTCCTTCTGGAACTCCTCCATCTGCTCGGCAAGGTTTTCCGCTCCGCCGAGCTGCTCCATAAGCGCGGACATATCTCCGCCCTCGCCCATATTCTGCATAAGGGTGTTCATCTGATCCTGAACAGCCTCTAAATCGTCATCGGAAATGCCCATTTTGCTGATAAGATCCTCAACGGGCTTTATGCCGAGTTCTTTAGCGCAGGTGAGACAGTATCCTGTTGTGGGAGCGTCCTTTGATTGGTTGTTGGTAACAAAAACGACTGCCTGTCGCTTTTTACATCTGCTGCAAAGCATAATTTACCTCCCTTTAGTACTTGATTACTAAATTTTATAATTACATTATTGTGTGGATTTTTTGTTTTGTTTGATCAAATCCAAAAACATCTTTGAATAATTGACCAGCGCGAATATCATAAACGCGGTCGTTATGCAGAACAGAACCAAGATAAGCACCGGGTTCTCGTAGCCGCATACCGCCTTTAAGAATATTATGACGCATACGGAAATATAGAACACCACTGTCGCTATTTTGCCGTACCAGCGCGAAGCGGGCAGCGGGATTTTTTTTGATAAAAGTATGAGTCCGCAAATCATCATTGTCAGATCCTTGACCATAAGCACGAGCATTAGCGGCAGAAGCGACGGGATGTAGATGACCATACAAACCGCTACGGCGATGAGCGTGATCTTATCCGCCGCGGGGTCAAGTATCTTGCCCAACGATGTGACCTGATCAAGCTTGCGCGCGAGCAATCCGTCAAAGCAATCTGTAAGACCCGAAATTCCGATGCACACGGCGGCAGCGATGTAGTAAGCCGGGTCAACAAACTTTGCCTGAACAAAGAAATATACAAACGGCACTACAAGCAGCAGCCTGATATAAGATAAAATATTTGGGATGGTGTACAAGTCCGAAGGCTTGAAACTCCAATTTTCAATTTCCATTATATACCACCTGATGTTTGCGCGTAAATCACGCAAATAGATTAATGTTGAAAACCATACAGAGGAAGAAAACGAGAACTGCGCCTTCTATTCCTCCTAAAACAGCGCCGAAAACTCGGTCAACCGTCCTGAGCACGGGACCGTCTAACGCTCTTATTATAAGCCTGATCAACAGTTTTATTAATATCATAAAAAACATAAACAGAACGAATGTAGCGATGACCGTTATTATCGTCACCATTATGGGGCCGAGTACATTCTCGACCGACTGAGCCATTGATAAGGTCGCGTCATCGCTGAGCTTGATGCCCCTTGCGATCTGCTCAAAGTTTTGCCCTGACAGCTTTTCGGAAATGCCTATAACTTTTGCGAGCCAGTCCGGTATAGAAGCGACCGCGCTGTCCACGGCAAAATTTACGCCGTTTTGCGCTATTGCCATCTGTACCTTTTCGATAAGCGCCTGCTTAAAAAAGCTGTCGTAAATACCCTGAGCGAGCGGGCGCGCGATCCAGTATGAAATAAACGCGTTAAGCGCCAGTCCTATTAAATTCAACAGCGTGCGGATAATACCTCTGAATGCTCCGATAAGGATGAAGATGAGAATTATTACCGCCGCTCCGATTTGATAATATATCATATGATCCCTCTATTGCGCCGAATCGGGCGAAGCGGGCTTTGAAAGCGCTACGTGCCTGATTTGGTTGATGCTGAGAA
>JBGULZ010000068.1:0-2320 GCA_045116595.1 Ruminococcus sp.
TGGGCTAACGCGCCTACTCAGTGCGTTACCTACGCGTCCTGTCACGATAATCTGTCTCTGTACGACAAGCTCGTAAGCTCCGTCTACCACAACGACAAATACCGCGAGCGCGATGAAAACTTGATCGCTATGAACAAGCTCTCCGCGTCGATCGTAATGACCTCGCAGGGCATCCCGTTCTTCCTCGGCGGCGAGGAGTTCGCCCGCAGCAAGGACGGCGACGAAAATTCCTACGCTTCTTCACGTGAAGAGAATATGATCGACTGGAAAAGCATCGAAAACTACAGCGACCTTATCGAATACTACAGAGGCTTGCTTAAGATCCGCGAAAACTTCGCCGCGCTGACCGACTGCACGGCTATGACCGCCAATAATATCGAAACGCTCAGCGATCTTCCCAACGGTATGTGCGCGTACAAGATACACAACACAGAATCCGGCAAGTGGAAAACGATGATAGTGATCTTCAACGGCGGCGCGGACGCTCAGAATATCAGCATTGAGGACGAGTGGGTACAGATCGCCAATGAGGAGACCGCAGGTCTGCGCAACCTCGGTGTTGTTTCAGGAAACGTTAATGTAAAGCCTCATTCATCGGCGATACTTATTGATAAATCAAGCTACGAGAGCTCTTCGATCGAGGAGTACGAGGGCTTGCTCGTGATCAATTACTACGATAATAAAACAAAGGATAAGATAAAGACCCAGATGGTTTCCGGAGAGATCGGACACCGCTACGACATCAACGACATTTCTTCATCACTCAACTACGATATCAAGTCGTCCTCCGGCGACACGAGCGGCGAGTACACAAAGGACATCAAGCGCGCTGATGTTTACGTCGAGGAGTACGAGGGAAAGATGTCAACTATTACTATAAAGTATGTTGACGATATCAACGGCTCGGATCTTGCTGATTCATTTGTTATCCGCAACCGCGAGGGTCAGCAGTATTTTACCCCGAAGCTTGCCAACATCGAGGGCTACACGCTTTTGATGGATCAGCTTCCCAAAAACGGCGCGGGACTTGCTCCCGGCGGCGATGTTGAGGTCCTCTACAAGTACACAAAAGTGACCGACGATACCGATAAATCCATCTGCAAGGTCAACCTTGTCTATATGGCAGATACGGGCAGTATACTCGAGACAAAGACCTTAACAGGCAAGGAAGGCGAGCATTACACCGCCCCGCAAAACGAGTATGAGGATATGAACCTTATCGAAGTCCCCGAAAACGTCGACGGCGCGTTCAAAAAGGGAGAGATCAACATCCTGTTCCGCTACACCTCACGGCCCGACCCTTACGCGGGACTGCTTGTAGGCGTCTCAATAGGCGCGGGAGTCGTTTTGGTCCTGTGCGCAGCGTCATTTTTCTACGCGAGATATAAGCGCAAGCAAAAGCTGATGGCGCGTATGGACATCGTTGAAAATACCGGTCAGGATACCGGAGAGTAAAGGTAGTTGTTTCCGTCAAAATATGACGGGATTAAATAAAACATAATTAAGGAGGAATATCTTTATGAGAACTACAAAGAAAATTCTCGCTTCGGTTCTCGCTGTATGTATGCTTGCGTCAACAAGCTTTGTTACCGCATTTGCGGCTAACTCTGACGACGCAGAGGTCGGCGCCAACAATTACAATGTCGCTAACCAATCAGTCGACGCAAACTACACATACAACGGCGGAGACCTCGGCGCGAATTATTCGCCCAGCCAGACCGTGTTCAAGCTTTGGTCACCAAAGGCTACAAAGGTCGTTTTGAACCGCTTTGCGACAGGCTCCGACGCTGAGCACGGCGCACAGAATCTCGGTTCGGTCGAGATGGAAAAACTGATGGACGGCGACAAGTGGACAGGCGTTTGGACAACCACCGTTCAGGGTGACATCGTAAACACCTACTACACCTACACCGTTACGTCAACTCTTATCGACAAGAGCGGCAAGGCATTGCCCAATCCGCAGGTTGCGGAGACTCAGGACGTTTATTCCGTAGCCACAGGCGTTAACGGCAGACGTTCAATGGTTTGCGACCTCAGCAAGACCAACCCCGACGGATGGGAGAGCGACAGCCACGTTCTTCTTGACAAGCAGACCGAGAACCAGGTATGGGAGGTTCACGTTAAGGACTTCACATGGTCTGAGGACTCGGGTATCAAAAACGAGGATTACCGCGGAAAGTTTATGGGCTTTACCGAGACAGGTACTACCTTGAACGGCGAGGGCAATGTTTCGACCTGTATCGATTACCTCAAGCAGCTCGGCGTTACCACTGTTCAGATCAACCCGTTCTATGACTTCCAGTCAATCGATGAGGCGGGC
>JBGULZ010000069.1:0-1929 GCA_045116595.1 Ruminococcus sp.
AAATCACTTACCCACAGTTTGCGCGTTACAGCGGTCTGAGCGTCAGTGCAGTTCGACGTTACAAAAACGGCGAGAGTGAACCTGCTCCCGACAGTGAACAATTCAACAAACTGACAAACGCTTTTTTTCGGCTTGCCCGTGAAAAAGGCTTCGAGCTAAGCGAGGAGGAGATCCGCGAAAAACTGCAAGGCTCTCTGAAAAACAGCCTCAATATCAGCTATGAAACATATGTAACAAATCTCAATACGCTGATAAATGCGTTAGATATACGCGTTTCCGTACTTGCGAAGGCATTGTCCTTCGATTCATCCTATATCTCAAAAATACTCGCGGGTCAGCGCAAGCCCCGGCGCGTCTCTGATTTTACCCAAAGTATTGGATCATACATTTCACGCGTATGTATAGACGAACAGCAGCTCACAGCGCTTTCGCAGCTGCTTAACTGCGATGCCGAACAATTAGATTCACCCAGAGCGATCTCCGGTGCCGTGACCAACTGGCTGGGCAACAACACTGTAGTCGCAGAAAAAGCCCCGATCGAGAATTTTCTGGATAAGCTCGAGGACTTTAATCTGGACGAATATATCAACGTCATCCATTTCAATGACATCAAGTTGCCGACCGCACCGTTCCGTCTGCCCACAAGCAAAACCTACACGACGATCGAAGGGATGAAAAAATGCGAGCTTGATTTCATCAAGGCTACCGTTCTTTCAAAATCGAAGAAGGACGTGATACTATACAGCGATATGCCGCTGGAGGAGATGGCAAAGGACGAAGATTTTGCGAAAAAATGGATGTTCGGCATGGCAATGCTGCTCAAAAAAGGCCTGCACCTGCACTTTATACACAATGTATACCGCCCGTTTCAGGAGATGATGCTCGGTCTGGAGGGCAATATTCCAATGTACATGACAGGTCAGATTTCGCCGTATTATCTTCCGGCGCCGACGAACGCGGTATTTACTCATATCATCAAGGTCTCGGGAGCCGCCGCGCTGGAGGGCTGCGCGATCGCGGGACATCAGACAAAGGGCGAATATGTGCTGACCAAATCCGATGAGCGTATCCGTTTTATCCGCGAAAAGGCGGAGGACTTGCTGAAAAAGGCAAAGCCGCTGATGGATATTTACCGCAGTGACCGCAAGGTTGAGTATCGGGCGGCAATGAAACAGTCGTGGAAAACCGGCGACCGTCTAACCGTTTCATCCGCTCTGCCCATTTTCACGTTACCAAAGGAAGCGCTGAGGGAGATTCTCACGCGCAACAAGCTCGATGGATCCGAGGTAAGGGAAATCGAAGAATTCCGCGCCGATTATCTCGCTATGGTGTGCGAATTTCTGAAAAACAACAAGCTGGCTGTCGTTCTTCCCGAACCCTCAAAGGAACAATTTGAAGCTGCGCCGATCCATCTCGCGCTGTCAGAAATGTTCTGTGAAACAGATGTGCCGTATACCTATGAGGAATATACCGCGCATTTGCAGGCAACAAAATATTTTGCGGTTCAGCATCCGAATCTCACAGTAAAAACCGACAGCAGCCCTGCGTTCCGCAATATCACCTACTCCGTGATTCATGCAGATACGGTTATCGTTTCAAAAAACAAGTATCCGACCATTCATTTCGTCATCCATCACAAAAAGATGGTGCAGGCATTCAGAAATTTTACGCCCCCGCTTCGATAATTAAAATTTGTGCATTACCAACATAGAAAAATCCCTATAACTTGCCGTTTGTCAAGCTATAGAGATGCTTCTTCTATTTCTCTGTACGTATATTGTAATAGCTACTTCAAAAAAGTGTCAATAGAGTTTTCTGCCGTTTTAGAAATTAATCATTTGCAAGCAATATTTCATCTTTTGAGAAGCTCTGTGGCTTTTTTCATTTTTTTGCTGTCCTACGCAGCCACATCGCAGCCGCCGAAAAAAT
>JBGULZ010000070.1:0-15978 GCA_045116595.1 Ruminococcus sp.
ATGATCGCGGGTACGGCAAGAAGCATGGGTGTTACAGTAGTTGACTAATTAATCCGGGTGGGAGGATATTTCCGCTTGACCACCTAACAATGGAGGAAAATTGATGAAACACGGTAAGAAATATGTTGACGCTGCTAAGCTCGTTGACAGAACCAAATTATATGATACAAACGAGGCGCTTGATACTGTTATCAAAACAGCGACAGCCAAGTTTGACGAAACAGTTGAGCTTCACGTAAAGCTCGGCGTAGACAGCCGTCACGCTGACCAGCAGGTCAGAGGCGCTGTTGTACTTCCCAACGGTACAGGTAAAAACGTTAGGGTTCTTGCTATCTGCAAGGGCGGCAACGAAGACCTCGCCAAGGAAGCCGGCGCGGACTATGTAGGCGCTGAAGATATGACTCAGAAGATCCAGCAGGAGAACTGGATGGACTTTGACGTTCTCGTTACAACACCCGATTGCATGGGTCTTGTAGGACGTCTCGGCCGTATCCTCGGTCCCCGCGGTCTTATGCCTAACCCCAAGGCGGGCACAGTTACTCCCGATATCGCAAGAGCCATCAAAGAGGCTAAGGCAGGTAAGATCGAGTACCGTCTTGATAAGACAAACATCATTCACTGCCCCATCGGAAAGGTTTCCTTCGGTGCCGAGAAGCTCCAGGAGAACATGGATACTCTTATGGACGCTATCGTTAAGGCTAAGCCTGCTGCCGCTAAGGGTCAGTACATCAAATCGGTCGCAGTTACTTCTACAATGGGACCGAGCGTAAGGGTCAACCCCATCAAATTTCAGTAATTAAGGTTTTACCCTATTAAAACTTAATAGGTAAAATAATTCGCAGTTCTAAAGACAGTAGGTGCGAAAGCGTAAGGATAATATCCGCCTGCCGAGGAAAGTGCAATTACAATTTTGTATTTGACATCTGTCCGAGGCACGCCCTCGGACAGTTTTACTTTTTGAACCGCGATACATATCATTATCGGAGGTGAAATTTTTGCCAAGTCAAAGTGTTTTAGAGCAAAAAAAGGCTATCGTTGCCGAGCTCACCGAAAGACTCAATAACTCTGTTACAGGTCTTGTTGTAAGCTACCAGGGTATCAATACCGAGGATGACACAAAGCTCAGAAAAGAGCTCCGTGAAAACAACGTAAAGTACACCGTAGTTAAGAACACACTGCTTTCACGCGCCTGTGATGAGGCAGGTCTTGAGGACATCAAGCCCGTGCTTGAGGGCACAACGGCACTTGCCACAAGTGACAGCGAATACGCTGCCGCAGCGAGAATACTCTGCAACTACGCAAAGGATCACGACAACTTTAAGGTCAAGTCGGGTTATCTTGACGGCGCTGTGATCGATATGGATACTATCGTATCTCTGTCAAAGCTGCCCACAAGAGACGTACTTCTCGCAAACGTACTCGGTGCGTTCCAGGCTCCTATCGCAGCATTTGCCCGCGTTATGCAGGCTGTTGTTGACGAGGGCGGCTTTGAGGAATGCCTCGCAAAGAAGGCAGGAGAGGAAGCTCCCGCCGAAGAGGCAACAGAGGCTCCCGCTGAAGAGGCTGCAGCTCCCGCTGAGGAAGCAGCAGAGGCTCCCGCAGAAGCACCCGCAGAGGCTCCCGCTGAGGAAGCTCCTGCCGCAGAGTAATCTGCATTTTATCAAAAAAATAACTACATTTATATTGGAGGTAAATTACAATGGCATCAGAGAAAATTACTGCTATTATTGAAGAATTAAAAGGCCTCACAGTTCTTGAGCTTTCAGAGCTCGTACACGCTGTAGAGGATGAGTTTGGTGTATCAGCTGCCGCTGCTGTAGCTGTTGCAGGCCCCGCAGAGGGCGGCGCTGCCGCTGCTGCTGAGCAGACAGAGTTTGACGTAATCCTCAAGAGCGCAGGCTCAAGCAAGATCGGCGTTATCAAGGCTGTTCGTGAGGTAACAGGTCTTGGTCTTAAGGAAGCTAAGGCTCTCGTAGACGGCGCTCCCAAGCCCGTTAAGGAGCAGGTTTCTAAGGAAGACGCTGAGGCTATGAAGGAGAAGCTCGAGGCTGCAGGCGCAGAGGTTGAGCTTAAGTAATAGGTTTTGCTTAAAATCAAAAATAGCATAACAAAAAAGAGCTGTTCATCCGAGCAGCTCTTTTTATGTTACTGAAAACTGAAGACTTAAACCTTAATTATTAATTCTTTAGTCTTAAGTTTTCAGTATTCATTAAATTATGTATCCTCCGTTGACTCCGAGGACTTGCCCCGTGATGAACTTAGCGCGGTCGCTGCACAGGAACACAGCCGCGTCGGCTATGTCCTTTGGCGTGCCGAGGACGTTCAGCGGGGTTTCTTCTTTTAAATCACGTATCGTCCGGTCGTCAAAGTCCTTCATCATATCCGTCATTACAACGCCGGGGGCGATGCAGTTGACGCGGATGTTCGACAGCCCCAATTCCTTGGCGAGTGCCTTTGTAAGCCCGATGACTCCTGCCTTTGCGGCGCTGTAATGCGCTTCGCAGGACGCGCCGACCTGACCCCACATCGAGCTGATGTTGAGGATGACTCCCCGGTGATTGGGCAGCATAAATCTTTTCAGCGCTTCCTGTGTGCAGTTAAAAACTCCGTCAAGATCAGTGCCGAGCATAGTGCGCCAATCATCTTGTGTCAGCTCGCTAAACAGCTTTTGCTGGGCGATACCCGCGTTGTTTACGAGGATGTCAACGCCGCCGAGCTCGGAGTCGATCTCGTCAAACATAGCGTTTACCGACTGCCTGTCGGCAACGTTAGCCTGAACGGCGATCGCGTTGACTCCGTAGGAGTCGCGCAAAACGCTGACGAGATTATCAGCCTTTTTGCGGCTTTTGTTGTAATGAACGGCAACATTCCTGCCGGTCTGGGCAAAGGCGACGCACATAGCGGTACCGATACCGCCCGTGCCGCCGGTTATTAATACATTTTTCATAATAATTCATCCTATTAAAAGAGCCTCCCCCGTCACTTGTTACGGGAAATTCCCCTGTCAGGGGAAATGGGCGAAGCCCAAAAGGGTTGCTGTTTTCGCCAGAAAAAGGTGGCACGCCGCCTAAAGCGGCGTGACGGAGGGGGTAAGTTTTCCTTTTGTGCCACGTTATCAAAGAAAACTCGCGCTATCGGAGAGGCAGCCCCCTCAGTCACTTCGTGACAGCTCCCCCATAATAAATGATGGGGGAGCCTTTATAATTCCTTTTATTTCTTTTTAAAGCCGTCTTTAAGGCTTACGCTTCTGTTGAATACCAAATGTCCGGGCTTGCTGTCCTTGTTGTCAACGCAGAAATAGCCAAGCCTCATAAACTGGAAGCTCTTGGGAGCCTCAACGTTTTCAAGGTTCTTTTCAGCCTTGCAGTTTGTGAGTATCTCAAGCGAGTTGGGGTTGAGGTAGTCGATGAAATCACCCTCGCCCGCGTCGGGGTCGGGCACGGTGAATAGATTGTCGTAAAGCCTTACCTCGGCGTCGGCGCAGTTGTTCGCGTCTACCCAGTGGATAGTGCCGCGTACCTTTCTGCCGTCGGGCGTATTGCCGCCGCGAGTTTCGGGGTCATATTCTGCGTAAACCTCAACGACATTGCCGTTTTCGTCCTTTTTGCAGCCCGTGCATTTTACGATATAGGTGGATTTAAGCCTTACCTCGTTGCCGGGATAGAGACGCTGATATTTTTTGATCGGCTCCTCCATAAAGTCCTCTGCCTCGATCCAGCTCTCGCGCGAGAAGGTGACGGTCCTTGTGCCGTCCTCGGGGCGGTTGGGGTTTTTCTCGACCTCAAATTCCTCGGTCTTGCCCTCGGGATAGTTAGTTAAAACGAGCTTTACCGGGTGGATAACGCACATCGTGCGTTCGGCGTTTTCGTTGAGGTCGTCGCGCAGGCAGTGCTCCAAAAAGCTGTACTCGACGATGGAATTGACCTTGGACACGCCGATCTGGTCGATGAACGAGCGGATGGACTTGGGTGTGTAGCCGCGTCTGCGCAGTCCGCAGAGGGTCGGCATTCTCGGGTCATCCCAGCCGTTGACGTGACCGCCCTCGACAAGCGCTCTAAGCTTGCGCTTTGACATTACGGTGTTGTTTATACCGAGCCTCGCGAACTCGATCTGTCTGGGCTTTGCGGGAGCAGAGATGTTCTCGATGACCCAGTCGTAGAGCGGTCTGTGCGACTCAAATTCGAGCGAGCAAAGGCTGTGGGTGATCCCCTCGATAGCGTCCTCGATCGGGTGCGCGAAGTCGTACATCGGGTAGATGCACCACTTGTCGCCGGTGCGGTGGTGGTGCATACGGTTGATGCGGTAGATCACCGGGTCGCGCATATTGAAGTTGCCCGACGCAAGGTCGATCTTCGCGCGAAGCGTCATACTTCCGTCCTCAAATTCGCCGTTGCGCATACGCTCAAACAGGTCAAGGCTCTCCTCAACAGGTCTGTCGCGGTAGGGGCTTTTTGCGGGAGTCTGGGTATCGCCGCGGTACTCGCGCATTTGGTCGGCGTTGAGCTCGCAAACATAAGCCAAGCCCTTTTTGATGAGCTCGACCGCGTAGCCGTACATCTGCTCAAAGTAGTCCGACGCGTAGTAAAAGCGGTCGTCCCAGTCAAAGCCGAGCCACTTTATATCCTCCTTGATGGCGTCGACGTACTCGACGTCCTCCTTGGTGGGGTTAGTGTCGTCCATTCTCAGGTTGCAAAGTCCGTTGTACTTCTCGGCGGTTCCGAAATTGATGCAAACAGCCTTTGCGTGACCGATATGAAGATATCCGTTGGGCTCGGGCGGAAAGCGTGTGTGCACCTTTTTGCCCTCATATCTTCCGCCATCGGCAATATCCTCGTCTATAAAATCGTGTATGAAGTTACCGGTCATAACTTCGTTTGTGTCTGCCATATATTACTCCTCCGATAATTTTTCCAATCCTATTTCCAATCTTCTCATTGTTTCTTCTCTGCCCAAAATGTCCAAGATTTCGATCGCGCCGCCGGGGGTCACGGTTTTTCCCGCGGCCGCTATGCGTACAGGCCACATGACCGTGCCGTTTTTGAGCTCCTTTTCCTTTGCCATATTGATAAGGCAGTCGTGTATCGGCTCCGACTCCCACTCGGGGAGAGCCTTCAATCTTTCGTAGGCTTCTTTGAGCACTACCGGAGCGTTCTCAAGATTCGTTTTGCTCTTTTTGTTTACGAAGAGCTCCTTGCCGTACTCGGGGAGCTCGGCGAAGAAGTCGAGCATTTCGGGGATCTGCGTTAGCTGAGTTACGCGCTTTTGTAAGATCTCCGCGAACTTTTCGTAGGGCATATCCCTGTCGCCGAATACCTTTTTATAATACGGCATTGCGACCTCGGTGAATTCCTCAGCCGTCATCGCCTTGATGTACTCGCCGTTGAACCAGCTCAATTTATCGTAGTCAAAAACGGCGGGGGATTTGCTGATACCGTCTATCGAGAACGCCTGTTCAAGCTCGCCGAGGGTGAAGATCTCCTGATTATCCTTCGGGCACCAGCCGAGCAGAGCGATATAGTTGATGATCGCCTGCGGCAGATATCCGTCGTCGATAAGGTCGTAAAAGCCCGTCGCGCCGTGGCGTTTTGAGAGCTTTGAAACGTTGCCGTCCTCGTCCTTGCCCATAATAAGGGGCAGGTGGATGTAGGTCGGTATCTCCCAGCCGAAAGCCTCATAAAGCAGATTGTACTTAGGCGTGGAGCTCAGGTATTCCGAGCCTCTTACAACGTGGGTGATACCCATTGTGTGGTCGTCGATGACGTTCGCGAAGTTGTAAGTGGGGTAGCCGTCGGTCTTTATCAAAATTTGGTCTTGCAATTCTGTATTCTCAACGGTGATCTCGCCGAAAACAGCGTCTTGGAATGTAGTGCTGCCCTCGATCGGCATCTTCTGACGGATAACGTAGGGCACGCCCTCGCTCAGCAGCCTGTCGATCTCCTCTTGGGGAAGGTCGCGGCAGTGACGGTCATAACCGCCGCCGACGGTCTCGTTCTGGATTTTTTCGAGCCTTTCCTTTGAGCAGAAGCAGCGGTACGCCTTGCCCTCCTTTATCAGTTGCTCGGCGTAGGGGAGGTATATATCCTTGCGCTCGCTCTGAACATAGGGGCCGAAATCGCCGCCGACGTCGGGACCCTCGTCGTGCTTTAGTCCCGCGAGCTCCAGCGTGTTGTAAATAAAGTCGACCGCGCCCTCAACAAGGCGCTCACGGTCGGTGTCCTCGATGCGCAAAATGAACTTTCCGCCCTGTGACTTAGCCACAAGGTACTCGTACAAAGCGGTTCTGAGGTTGCCGACGTGCATAAAGCCCGTAGGGCTCGGCGCGTAACGTGTTCTGACGGTTTTCTCTGCCATAAAATCACCCTTTTTAGAATAAATAGTATACCAAATTATTATAGCATAGTTGCAGTGATATTTCAATCTTTTACATAAAAAACCGCGGACAGTAAAAACCATCCGCGGTTGAAGATTATTCAGCTGTGTAAAGCGTCTGTAACAACGGCGCCTTTTGACCCGCCGTTAATGAAACCTAACCGATAACGGAAAGCTATCCAAAGGCGGATTGCGGTGTCGCCGCCGCGACTTAGGCTTTATCGACTGATCCGAAGAGCTCCATCTTCTCTTTAACTGTAGCCTTGATAGCCTCAAAGCCGGGAGCGAGAAGCTTACGGGGATCAAAGCCCTTGCCCTGCTGATCCTTGCCTGCCTCGATGTACTCTCTTGTAGCAGCCGCGAACGCGAGCTGGCATTCTGTGTTAACGTTGATCTTTGAAACGCCGAGAGTGATAGCCTTCTTGATCATATCCTCGGGGATACCTGTGCCGCCGTGGAGAACGAGGGGCATCTCGCCTGTGAGCTGCTGGATAGCGTCGAGAGTCTCAAAGCTGAGTCCTGCCCAGTTTTCGGGATATTTGCCGTGGATGTTGCCGATACCTGCCGCGAGCATTGTAACGCCGAGGTCAGCTACCATCTTACATTCCTGCGGATCAGCACATTCGCCCGCGCCGATAACGCCGTCTTCCTCGCCGCCGATAGAACCAACCTCAGCCTCGATAGAGAGGTCAAGGTCGTTACAGATACCAACGAGCTCCTTAGTCTTTTCAACATTCTCCTCGATGGGATAATGTGAGCCGTCAAACATAATTGAGCTAAAGCCTGCCTCGATGCAAGCCTTTGCGCCCTCGTATGAGCCGTGGTCGAGGTGGAGAGCAACGGGAACCGTGATCTTAAGCTCCTCGAGCATTCCGTTTACCATACCTACAACGGTCTTGAAGCCGCACATATACTTGCCCGCGCCCTCAGATACACCGAGGATAACGGGAGAGTTGAGCTCCTGTGCTGTGAGAAGGATAGCTTTTGTCCACTCAAGGTTGTTGATGTTGAACTGACCGACTGCATAGTGGCCTGCTTTTGCTTTTGTAAGCATTTCTTTTGCGTTTACTAAAGGCATTTTTCATCTTCCTTTTTTTCTGAATTTCGGAGCGGGAACGTCTTCCCGCGCCGAGTTATACTAATTATAACATATACTTTACAAATTATAAAGCAGTTTGCAGAAAAAACTCGGAAAATTTAACGAATTTTTGAGATAAAACCGATATTTTTAAAAAATTTTCAGTTTCCTGTCACATAGGTTAGTTGCTTTTGTCACTTTTAAATTGTATAATAATAACTGAAATCAAATCAGAATAATTTTTTCAAGGTGATAACTATGGACAATAATTTTGAAAACAACACAGGCAATCAGCCTCAGCGTCCGTTTACCGAAAAGCCCGAACAGCCTCAGCAGCCGTTTGAGTTCAATCCGGAAAAACCGCTGATGCAGCAGCCCGAAAATCAAGCGGAAGAAAATTCGGAGCAGTCTTTTGACCCGATCAAGCAGACGGCTGTCTATCAGGACGGAGCCTTTAACCAGGCGCCTCCCCGGCAGTATGCTCAGCCGTTTCAGTCTACTCCGCAGGGCTATGGCGCTCAGCCGCCCGTTAATCCCGCGCAGAACAATTATCCGCCCCGGGGTTACTACAATAACGCCTACCCTCAAAACCCGCAGGGCTTTGCGCAGCCTCCGGTCAGACCGCCTGTTCAACAGCCGGTTCAGCCACAGGTCGGTCAGAACGCGCCTCAGCAGCAGTTCGTTTCTCCGCTGCAAAACCCCGAGCCGGCTCAGCCCGATTTCAGCGGCAATCCCTACCAAAGAGCTAACGACATCCCCCCGGCGGGTATGCAGCAGCCGTATGCTGCCCCCCAAAAGGAAAAGCCCAAGTCAAACAAGGGTCTGGTGGCTGTGATAATCATTCTTGCCGTGCTTCTTGCGGCAAGCTTTACGGGAATATTGATCTACGCTTTTAACAACTCTGCTATGAATAGCTCCGGAAATTCTTCCGGAAACGGTTCAAACAGCAACGGCTTCAAGCTTCCCGAATATCAGATCCCTGGAGGCGATCAGCCCGCTACCGAGGCTCCGACCTTCAAGGAAAGCGATTACAGCGATAAGACGCAGAAGGACTACAAGGGCCTCGAGCTCAATAAAATACCTGACGACGCAAAAACAAACAACGCTTACGGCTCGGATTACGCTTTTAAAAAGGCGTCTCCGTCCGTAGTCGGTATAAAGGGCTTCAGCGATAAGGATAAAAAGACTAAGGTCTCCGAGGGCAGCGGTATCATAATCAGCGAGGACGGTTATGTAATAACAAACGCCCATGTAGTTTTGAACAGCAAAACTGCAATGCTGATCTCCGTATACACATCGGATGGCAAGGAATTTAAAGCGGGCGTGGTCGGATTTGATTCAAGAACAGACATAGCGCTCCTTAAGCTTGACGACGCAAAGGGTCTTGTTCCCGCGCAGTTCGGCGACTCAAACCAGCTTGCGCAGGGTGACGATCTCGTCGTTGTCGGCAATCCTGGAGGTATGGAGTTCCAAAACTCCATGACAAAGGGCATCGTCTCCGCGCTTGAAAGAGACGCTTCCAAAAAGAGCATCGTTAAATACATCCAGACCGACGCCGCTATCAACCCCGGCAACTCCGGCGGACCCGCGGTCAATATGTACGGACAGGTCATCGGTATCGCTACCTTAAAAATCGTTGACGAAAGCTACGAGGGAATGGGCTTTTGCATCCCGTCCGCTACGGCAAAGACGATCGTCGACGACCTTATCAAGAACGGTTATGTCGCAAACCGCGTAAAAATCGGTATTTCCGGTATGGCGATGACAAGCCAAGAAGCTATGCAGTATGGAGTTTCGGGCGGTATCATCGTTCAGGACGTCGATCCCGACGGTCCCTG
The DNA here is from genome assembly GCA_045116595.1 of Ruminococcus sp. Lineage (GTDB taxonomy): Bacteria > Bacillota > Clostridia > Oscillospirales > Acutalibacteraceae > Ruminococcoides. Next base: position 9,286 of record JBGULZ010000070.1, read on the forward strand.
CGGAAAGTCTGGTCTTGCCTCGGGCGATATCATTTTTGAAGCCGACGGAGAGAAGATCAACTCGTTCTCGGATATCTACAATGTGCTTGAAAAGCACGAGGAAGGCGACAAAATCAAGATAAAATACTATCATTTGGGCTCAATGTCAGGGTCTCCCGAGGAAAAAGAGATAGAGATCGAGCTCCAGGCAGACAAGGGTTAAGCCGAGGATTTGTAAAAATAATCAAAAAATCTTTCAATATTTGGAATATTTCTAATCAATACATCATAAAATTAGGCGGAGCGCTCAGGTGCTCCGCTTATTTTATTAATAATTTGTCACAACTCGAATATTTCTCGAACGGAAAAATAATCGGTTTTTTATTTCTTATTTAGAAATTCGCGCAAAGCGTAACATAGCTTGTTAATATTAAAAAAGAATGTAACAAATCCTTAATGATTTGAGTACAAGTTTGCCAAAAATCGGTTACAATTTTAATATTGCGTTGACTTTACTACAATTTTGTAGTATCATTTTCTACAAGAGAATTGTGGCGTAACGTATGTGTAACCATAATTTGCTATTCGCTTTAATCAAAATGTAACCTATATTTTGTGGTTTTGGTGGAACAATAACCAAGTCAACCACAATAGGTAGTGTTACGGGACTTATATATTTGTTGTTGAAAAAATCCATCACCATCGTTAGGAGTGTCAACACTTGGAGAAATTTGTTGTTACCGGCGGTAAGCCGCTTTTTGGTGAGGTAAATATCAGCGGCGCAAAAAACGCTGCCGTTGCTATTATCCCCGCCGTTATTTTATGTGACGAACCTTGCACGATCGAGAATATCCCGAATATCAGCGATGTAACGCTTATCAGCAGGATCCTGCAGCAGATGGGCGCTAAGGTAAGAAGGGTCAACAAGAGCACGCTCTATATCGACCCCACTCATATCCAGACAAGCGTTGCTGTTACCGATCTGGTAAGAGGTATGAGAGCTTCTTATTACCTTCTCGGCGCGCTGCTCGGAAAATACGGCCAGGCAAAGGTCGCTCTTCCCGGCGGCTGTAACTTCGGCGTTCGTCCTATTGACCAGCACCTCAAGGGCTTTGAGGCTCTCGGCGCTGAGACAAGACTCGTTGACGGAGCTATCATTGAGGCTAAGTGCGACGAAGAAGGTCTTGTCGGAACCCATATTTACCTCGACGTTGTGTCCGTAGGCGCGACAATGAACATTATGCTCGCAGCCTGCCGCGCAAAGGGTCTTACGGTTATCGAAAACGCCGCAAGAGAGCCCCATATCGTTGACCTCGCGAACTTCCTCAACTCCATGGGAGCTGACGTAAGAGGCGCGGGTACAGACGTTATCAAGGTAAGAGGCGTGTCTTATATGCACGGCATCACTTACTCCATCATTCCCGACCAGATCGAGGCGGGAACATATATGTGCGCAGCCGCTGCAACACGCGGACGCGTTACTATCAAGAATATCACTCCCAAGCACCTTGAGTCGATCTCAGCCAAGTTCCGCGAGATGGGCGTTAAGATCACAGAGTATGACGAGGCGCTCACCATTGACGCCACCGTTAAGCCGCTCAAGCGCTGCAACATCAAGACAATGCCTCACCCCGGCTTCCCGACGGACTGCCAGCCGCAGTTCACCGCTCTGCTTATGAGCGTGCCCGGAACCAGCATCGTTAACGAGAATGTTTGGGACAACAGATATCAGTATATCAGCGAGCTTATCAGAATGGGCGCGCATATCTCGGTAGAGGGCAGACTTGCCATCATCGAGGGCGGCACACCGCTCACAGCGGCTCCCGTCAAGGCGACCGACCTCAGAGCAGGCGCGGCGATGATCATCGCGGCACTTGAGGTAAGCGGCACGACCGAGATCTCGAGCATCCAGTTTATCGAGAGAGGCTACGAGGACGTTGTTGAAAAGTTCAAGGCACTCGGCGCCGATATCAAAAAGGTCTACTATACCGGAGATAACCAGGAAGAGCTCAGAGCGTAAAATTTAGAGTTAAGAGTTGAGAGTCAATCGGCTTTCAACTCTTTTTTGTTGTAAATTTTTAAATAATATGTTATTATCTTATCATATATAAATTTTAGGGGTAATTTTATGGCAAAGGTCGTTCCGCTGTTCAGCGGCAGCAAAGGAAACAGTTATTACATAGGCTCGGGCAGCGAGGGCATCCTTGTTGACGCGGGCAGGTCGTGCAGGCAGATCGAGCAGGCGCTGGAGCTCAATTCAATAGATATAAGCAATATCCACGCGCTTTTTATCACTCACGAGCACATCGACCACTGCAGCGCGGTCAGAGTTCTCGCCAAAAAATACAAGCTGCCCGTTTACGCGAGCAAGGGCACGATGGACGCGATGATCAACAGCCGAAAGCTCGAGAGCGATACAAAGCTCTATATAATCGAGCGCGAGTCCGTTGTCGGCGATATCCTTGTCAACCGTATAGATACCCCTCACGACGCGGCGGAAAGCTGCTGCTACAGGGTGACTTCTCCCGACGGAAAGTCCGCGCTGATCGCCACCGATATGGGAATTATGACCGAGGGCGTGCGTAATGCGGCGGCTCAAAGCGATTTTGTCGTGCTCGAGTCGAACCACGATATCGAAATGCTCAAAACAGGGCCGTACCCGTATCCGCTAAAGCGCAGGATACTCTCTGACAAAGGGCATCTTTCAAACGAGGCGTGCTCCGCGGAGCTCTCTGAGCTTGTAAAGGGCGGAACGCTCCGCCTTATGCTCGGCCACCTCAGCGAGCAGAACAATACCCCCGAGGTCGCGCTGAGGACGGCGGTCGCCGAGCTTGAGCGCGCGGGTTTGAAATATAAAGTAGATTACACCCTCGACATAGCTCCTGCCGAGGCGACAGTAAAGAGCGTGATTTTTTAGTGCTGAAAATCAACATCATCTGCATCGGTAAGATAAAAGAAAAATATTTTACGGACGCCATTTCCGAATACTCAAAGCGGCTGACGGCGTTTTGCAAATTCAATATTATTGAGCTCAACGAGGAGCGGATCAGGAGCAATGACCCGAACAGCTCGCAGATCGCCGAGGTGATCGACGCCGAGGGCAGGAGAATTATGCAGAAGATCGGCGCGGCTGATTACGTCGCGGCGATGTGCATAGAGGGAAAAATGCTCTCGAGCGAGGAACTCTCTTTGGCTCTCGACAAAATAGCGCTCAGCGGCAAAAGCACCGTTGATTTTATAATCGGCGGCAGCTACGGGCTCAGCGATGAAGTAAAGAAAAGGGCGGATCTGCGCCTTTCTATGAGCAAAATGACCTTCCCGCACCAGATGGCGCGCGTCATACTAAGCGAGCAGATATACAGGGCGTTTGAGATCTCGACGAACGGAAAATACCATAAGTAGAGTTTAGAGTTGAGAGTTTAGAGTTTAATTTATTTATCTGTCATATTGCAGCGGTAAGGCTTGCTCTTGCCTATAATGTTTCCGGCAAACGCTTTGCATTACTATAAATCCGGAGCAAAGCGACCCTTAACTAAACTCTAAACTCTAAACACTAAACTCTTTATGAAACGAAGTGAAATAAATGGCACTGGATGGAATATATTTACGGCATATCAAAAATGAAATAGAAGCACAGTCGCTCGGCGCGAGGGTCAACCAAATCTATCAGCCCAACCGCGACGAGCTTGTTTTCGTGCTGCGCACCTACGGCGGAAGCCAAAAGCTTTTGCTCTCGGCGCGGGCAAATTCTCCGCGCGTGAACTACTGCGTAAATACGCCCGAAAACCCCGCGCAGCCCCCGATGTTCTGTATGCTTATGCGCAAGCGCCTCGGCGGCGGAAAGCTTGTGGGCGTGCGCCAGCTCGAGTGCGACCGCGTGCTGTTCCTCGATTTTGAATGTGTGAACGAGCTCGGCGACCTTGTTGATCTGACGGTCGTCTGCGAGATAATGGGAATGTACAGCAACATCATCCTCATCGACCGCGGCACGGGCGTCATCGTTGACGCGCTAAAAAGGGTCGACCTGACCGTCAGCAGCCGCAGGTTCGTTTTGCCGAATATAAAATACGAACTGCCCGACCCGCAGGATAAGCTCAATATTTTGGAGTCAACGCCCGAGGAGATCGCGCAAAGGATAAAAAGCCAACCCGCGGAGATGCCGCTCGGCAAGGCGGTTTTGAACACTATACAGGGTATCTCGCCCATAATCAGCCGCGAGCTTGAGTACCGCGTCTGCGAGGGAGCGACAAACCGGGTTGAGGGCGTGCTTTACGACAGGCTGATTGCCGAGCTGGCGGAGTTGAAAAACGTCACGGAAAACTGCCTCGGCAAGCCGTATATCGTTTACCGCGAGGACAAAAAACCGATGGATATTTCTTTTATAGAAATAAAACAGTACGGCGGATTTCTAAAGGTCGAGCAAAAGGAGAGCTTCAACCTCGCCGTTGACAGCTTTTATGACGAGCGTGACGCGCGCGACAGAATGAGGGTCAAGACCCAGAGCCTCAACAAGCTCCTTGTAAATCTCCGCGAGCGTACCGCGCGCAAGCTGCAAAAGCAGCAGACCGAGCTTTCACGCTGCGCCGACCGCGAGCAGCTGCGCATCCGCGGCGATTTGCTTCAGGCAAATCTTTACCGCATAGAGCGCGGCGCGGAGTATGTTGACGTTGAAAACTACTACGACCCCGACGGCAAGACGCTCAGGATCAAGCTCAATCCGGCGATCTCACCGGCGGCGAACGCCCAGCGGTACTACAAAGACTATCAAAAGGAAAAGAACGCCGAGACCTATCTGACCGAACAGATAGAAAAGGGCACGGCGGAGCTCGAGTACATCGAGTCGGTGATCGACGAGGTCGGCAGGGCTCAAACCGAGCGCGAGCTTGCGCAGATAAAAGAGGAGCTCGAGCAGCAGGGGTACCTCAGAAAACAAAACTCAAAGCGCCAAAAGCAGACCGCTTTGCCGTTTTTGGAGTTTGAGTCAAGCGACGGATTTAAGATATTGGTCGGCAGGAACAACCTGCAAAACGACAAGCTCACCCTAAAAACCGCCGCAAAGACGGATATGTGGCTCCACACCAAGGACATCCACGGATCCCACGTCATCATCTGCGCCGGCGGCAGAGAGATCAGCGACACCGCGATAATGGAGGCGGCAGGGTTGGCGGCGTACCACAGCAAGGCACAAAACAGCAGCAAAGTCCCCGTTGATTTTACGCTCGTAAAACACGTCAGCAAGCCAAACGGCGCCAAGCCGGGTATGGTGATCTATGTAAATAACAGAACGGTCTACGTTGACCCTAAGGAGAATGGTTCGCAAAAAAATCATTGATTAATGTAAAGGAGCAAGTTATAATAATAAAAAAGGAGATGGAATCATGAAAGGGTTAATTAAATTTGGAATTATAGTTTTAATTGCGGTGGTCTTGTTTCTTGTTGTTCGCGGATTGATAATTTGGTTGTTTTAGATGAAGGGGTGGATAAAGTGGAAGATAATAAAGAGGTTAAAGTTAAAAAAGGCAAAGGTAAGATTTGGGCGAGAATTATTTTTGTTGTAGTGATTCTGGTGGTGATTGCAGGAGCGGCGTTATTTTTTTCTAATAAATTTTTAGCAAACAAGCCAGAAGAACCTAAAGAAGAATTAACCAATTCAATTATTTACTCGCAATTAAAAGCATCAAGTGAATTAACTACAGCTAAAGTGGATTTTATGGGGATTGCCGAATATAAAGATGGGGGGATTCCGGTAATTAATCAAGGAAATTTCGCATTTTCATATAAAGCGACAGTAAGAGCTGGAATTAATTTGAGTGAAGTTAACTGTGAAGTTGACAATAATAAGAAAAAAGTTATTATTTATATTCCAAAAGCTCAAATTTTGGATGTAAAAATACATAGCGATTCTTTGAAATTCTATAACGGCTCATTCTCCTTGTTTAATAGCGATGAAAAAGAGGATACAACAAAGGCTATGCAAATGGCAGAAGAGCAATCCAAAACCGATGCACTTGAGACAGGAATTTTAGATTTAGCTAATAAACAGTCTGAAACATTGGTAAAAGGTATTCTTGAAGATAAAGTCAAAGATTATTCCTTAGAGTGTTTTACTTCAAAAGAAGATTATGATAAGAAAAAAGCTGAATTAGCAACAGAAAATACATACTCTACAGCAGTTACAAACGCAACAGAGACAATTACAAAGTAAACAAATTAAGCAGTCTTGATTTTTAAGACTGCCTTTTGTTTTAATATAATTAGACAGGGTTTTACCAGTAATAGACCATTACATTTATGTTCTCGAATCAGTAATTTAATTCTAAACACTAATCTCAAAATAAACCTCTTTACAATCAAGTTCTTTTGTTGTATAATATAATTTAACCGTGAATATGGGATAATAGCCTTTTCACGATGACTAATAACACAAGGAGGGACAAACAGCATGATCAACGGTGCCGAAATAATGGTAAAATGCTTGCAGGCGGAGGGTGTTGATATCGTCTTTGGCTATCCCGGCGCTACGATTTGCCCCTTTTACGATAAGCTCTACGATTCGGATATAAAGCATATCCTTGTCCGTCAGGAGCAAAACGCGGCTCATATGGCGAGCGGATTTTCAAGGTGCAGCGGCAGGCCGGGCGTTTGCGTCGCGACCTCGGGCCCCGGAGCAACAAACCTTATCACGGGTATCGCCACGGCGTATACAGATTCTAT
>JBGULZ010000071.1:0-3785 GCA_045116595.1 Ruminococcus sp.
TTCATCTTGGGATTGCTTTGCTTGAGCCTTTTAGCAACCTCTACGCCGTTCATACCGCGCATATGGATATCCAAAAAAGCGACGTCACAGCCGTTCTTTTCTGCCTCCTCCAACAGATCATCCTGATCGTCATAGGCTAAGACCTCAGCGTCGGGCTTTACTTTTTTTACGATCATTTCAAGCATCTGTAACGCCAGCTGTTCATCATCAAGACACAGTATCTTCATTTTTTTGACCCTCCTTCGGGAGTATCACTGTCGCGACAGTTCCCTCTCCCGGTGTACTTTCTATTTTCATTTCGCCGCCGCACATATCTTTTAGACGGCGCTGTGTATTTTCCATACCGACGTGCGAGCGTCCGTCATCCTTCTTCTGCGCGGTCGTATCAAATCCGACTCCGTCATCCGAAACGATGACTTCATAGGCGTTATCGGTCTCACGCGTTGTGATAGTGACCGTGCCGCCCTTCTTCTTCATCCCTACGCCGTGCTTAACAGCGTTTTCTACGATCGGCTGGATGCTCAGCTGCGGCAGAACAAAGTCCGTCGCCTGAATATCATATTCTATATTCAGCTTATTGCCGAACCTGAGCTTTTCGATGTACAGATACTTCTTCAAATGCTCAAGCTCCTGAGTAAACGGCACGGGATTTGTCTGCTTCAGCGAATCCATATTCCCTCGCAGGTACTTGGCGAACGTCACCGTTGCCTCCTGCGCGGTTTCGGGATCGATACTGCACATCATCGCGATAGACGTCAGGGCGTTGTACATAAAGTGCGGTTGTATCTGAGATACCATCACACCGACCTTTGCCTCGTACAATTCCTTTTGCATCTGCTGGTAGCGGATGGACTCAAGGTACTGCTTTCTAAGGTCGTACACAAGATGTATGATCTGATAGATCATCGTGATTGCAAGTCCGAAATAGTAGAAATGGATGTTTGTGAAAACTATGTAACGGTTCAACGCGTCTAATAAAATCGAAAGCGTTAGCGGCGTCCAAGAAATAAGGATCATAACCGCCCGCGAGTTGTGCCTTGTCTCAACAAACAGCAATGCCGTAATAACAAGCGTTCCGGCAGCCGCTAATAAATACATTATCGGCGAGGTCGCGTATAGATCGCTGACATTAGTGAATTGCAGCACTATCACCGCTATCACTGCCAGAATATACACGGTTGCGACAACGTTTGCCACAGCGCGCGCCACATTGCCCGTGAGGTTGGATTTAAAATAGAACATTATCGATATGAACAGACAGTAACCGAGCAAAATCACTATCGTCATACAGGCTCCGGGGTCGATTATCCACATATTCATATAGACGCTAGCCCGCTGTCCGATCATAAACATTCCCCAGAAAAAGCAAAGCGCGCCAAAGGCAAAATATTGATAATTGATCTTGCCCAGAATAAATCCCGCTATCGGGAATAAAAATATTCCGAAAAAGCAAACCAGCAAAAATGCCAGCACCGGCGGCAAAACATCAAAGAAGAATTTAAGATAAACTCCGTTTGCTTCGCTGAACATAACCTTAAAGCAATCGTTAAAGCTCTGCTCCGCAAAGGGATATGGGTTGACGACCTCCAAAATAAATTCCTTCTCTCCGAGCTTGCCGTCAGCGTTCAGCGTTGCGCTGTAAGAAGTTATTGTTTTGTATCCGGGCGAATCCGGCAAGCTGACCTTTGACGCGTAGCCTTCGGAATACACCATATCAAAATTCTCGGGCTCGAACATCGGATCGTTCGGATTATCCGAGGATGATATATACAGCTGACGCAGATCCTCCTTGCCGAGGTAAGTTAGCTCAAACACGGGTTTGCCATCGGAAGTTTTTGTGGTGTACCACACATTCTGCGAGGAAATCGTGATATTATCGGAAAACATCGTTGTGAAATCGGACATTTTTCCCTTGAAAGTGATTTTGTGAAATCGCTCGTTGATCGGATCATAACCGTCGGTCGGCTTCCATTCGCCGCCGTCTACGGAATATTCTCCCTCGAGAAAGACCGCCCTTGAAATAGTCGTATCAAGCTTTAAGTAATTTTGAGCGCCGTAAACGATCAATCCGATAAACAGCAAAATCACTACGCTGACGCCGACAAAAGTCCACTGTCTGCTTCTCAGCACCTTTATCATTCTTTCACCTCGCAATTATTATTGATTTGACCGGATCTCTTTGAAGATGATCCGTCCGTAAAACCTAATAATATTATAAAAAACAAATCACATAAAGTCAATGCGGTTATATTTAATATTTCTGTCTTGTGCAGATAAACGCTCCTCCCGTTTTGCAGGGGGAGCGTTTGTCTATCTATTGACTGTCGTTTAATGTGATCAAATCGATTCTGTCATTATTTGTTAACGATATACATACCGTTGTTGTACTTGGAATTGCTGGTGTTGCCCCAATCCTTGATGAGCTTTTCGCCCAGACCGTGACCGTACTCAACGAATACATTCCGGCCTCTGCTGCTGTTATCGGTGAACTTGCAGTTCTTGATAACGTTGTTTTTATCGATGTGGAACAAACGGATCGCGCCGCCTACGTGGTCAGCCTTGTTGCCTTCGAAGGTGCAGTTGGTGATGCTGTTGGTGAAGTAAGATTTGTCATAAGACATACCCGGTACGATGAAGATCGCGCCTGCCTGGTCGTTAGAGGAATTGTTCCTGAATGTTACGCCGTCTGCATTAAGGTTTGCGCATGCGATCGCTCCGCCGGCGCCCTTCTTCAGATCGTCCATCGTCGTATAGTATTTGTCATTGCTCATTTTGTAGCTGACGTTGCCTTCAAAGAGACCGCCTACAACCTTCAGCTTGCTGCCGGCAGCGGTGTGAGTTTCTGCAAAGATCGCTCCGCCATAGCCGTTGTTAGCCTTGTTGTTCTTAAAGGTGCAATCCTTGATGAACGGCTCGTTTTCGGATTCGGTATAGATCGCGCCGCCGTCTTTGGTGCTCTGGCAGTTTTCAAAGGTGCAGTTAGTCAAAATGATCTGTGAATCCTGCGGCAATACGCGCAGACCGGATTCATTCTTTGCGTTTCTGATCGTGCAGTTGTTCAGCTCGACCTTCATATCCTTGGTGTAATAGTTGCTGTTCCTGTTTAAGCCGATATAGATGCCTGCCCATGAGGTGTCGGTTATGGTAAGGTTATCTGCCTTGATATGTACATTTGTTCTGCCGTCGGTTCTGAGACCGTTATCGCCGCCCTTGATAGTGCCGTTTTTGATGTCGAAGAAGGTGTTGCTCATGAATCCGAAGGTCGGAAGAAGGGAGTATGCGGTGTTGTCGATCGTGTGTCCGCCGAGGTCAACAGTAACCTTGCGGCCGTCCTGTACATGGAAGTTTCCGCCGTCTGTAAAGCCGTACTTGTTCTTATCGAGGTTGTCGAAGTTGAAGCACTTGCCCTTGACGGACTTGATGTCGTCGCGAAGGTCGATCCTAAAGTCCTTGTTTGTGGAGCAAGCCTGAGCCCACGCCTCTGTGAATGTGCGGAAGCCCTTTACCTTGATGCCGTCAACGGGCTCTGCGAGTGTAACGATAGCCTGTACCATCTTGCCGTCTTTGTTGTTGGCGTCGATAACCTTCTTGTAAGCATCGTTGAACTTACCCATTGCTTTTGAAAGGTCGGTTTCGAAGTTCTGATAATAAGCGTAAGGCTGTTCGCCTTCAGCGGGCTTGTAGGTACCGTTTTGAACCTCGTACTCCTTTACCTTGTAAGCCATATTGTTGAGAAGGAGCATTGTGAAGTAGTCGAGCTCAGCCTCGAAGTGGATGCTGTCGAT
>JBGULZ010000072.1:0-9103 GCA_045116595.1 Ruminococcus sp.
GAAAATCCTGAAATGGTGTTACCGAAGGAGCTGCAAAAGCTGGTTGAGATGATGAAGGAGATATCTTTCTTCTCCGGCAGTAACGCAGATTTCCTTGAGAAATTCAATCGCTACGCAGGCACGGACATCAAAGCCAACGCGCTCAAGCGGAAGATGAATCACTGGCGGTTGGATTTAGAGGAACTCGGCGTGACGTATGAGTCCAAAAAAAGCAACAACATCCGCAACATCCATATTCAGTACGAACCACCCGTCAACGATTCGTAAAGAGGGACGATAAGTACGGTGTGTACGATATATAGGGGGTGCCTGAAATATCGTCTTTATCGTCCCAACCGTCCCGAACCGAACAGCGCCGACGTCGCGCCCTGTGTGCCGACGTATGGGCTTTTCGGGAAAAGGTCGGGAAAGTACCCGACAGCGAAACACGCGCGAATTTGGGCGAATGTCGGCATTTCTGAGGTCGGGAATATTTTGCACCGCCCGTTAAAGAAATATCAAAATGAAAGGTGGTGGGTTCGAAAAATTCTTTACCTTAGTGTAATATCTTCTTACCAAATAACTATACCCAAGGAACTATACACATCCTAAAATATCAACGGCAGAGAAAGAATAACAAACCGGGAATTAAAATTTTTTAATCCGATCCGCGCATAGCCCGCATATCAAATCCACGCACAATCATTCTTCTTTTTCTGCTGTACAAGGAGGAACCTGTTATTAAACGCAAAGATTATTTTATGCTCCCGAATGAAATCTTTTCACTCGGACTCAAGCCCCGGGACTTAACCGTCCTCGCCTGTCTTATCCGTCACAAGGACAATGAAAATGACAGCTGCTTTCCGTCGCGGAGCCTGATTGCAAAGGAGTGCTGTGTAAAAGAGAAAACCGTTGACGCCGCGCTGAAGGTGTTGGAGGAACGGAGCATTATCGTCAAAAGACACCGCCTGCGAGAAAACGGCAGCTATACCAGTAATATGTATTTCGTCGCGGATATTTTTGCGATGACGCAGCAGCCAGCTCAGATTAAGCAAGATGACTAATCCGCAGTATTTGTGCGAGTATCAAAAGCGAGTAAAAATCAAGTATCAAAAACAAGTCGAAAAATGGGTCTCATACGCGGGTTTCAGCGCAGACTCGTCTGCGGCCAGCATCGCATTCGACTGGTCGCGCAGCGACCGCCGATGCAGCTGGGGCGGGACACCCGCCACCCGTTTTACTACAGAAAGGAACCAAATGAACGATAAAAAAATGAGTATCCGCATCTCAGAGGAGGATTTAAACATCGTCCACTACAAAGCGGAGCAGGCAAAATTAACGCTGACCGAGTACGTCACACAGTGCGCTCTCGGCAAACAAATCTTCGTGATTGACGGCTTAGACGAGATCATCCGTCAGCAAAAAGCTATCGGAAAGAATCTCAATCGGCTGACCGTTCTCAGCAACATGGGAAAGATTTCGAGTGTAAATCTTCAAGAGCTAACTGAGAAATACGCCTCCCTTAACAAAACTCTCACGGAGTTGTTGGATAGAAAGAGGTGGTCGGCATAGCGGTTGTTACTATCATTGCGCGGAAGAAAACGCAAACCCGTCAGGGTTTGTGGGGGCTGCTTCACTACTGTATGCAGGACAAAAAGACCATGCACAACGGAAGAAAGTTAGTCACCGGAATCAACTGCGTGGCGCAGTCTGCGTTCAACGAAATGGTGAATACCAAGCTGCAATACCACAAACCGGGCGGCAGACAGTACTATCATATCATGCAATCCTTCCACCCGGATGAGCCGATTACACCCGAGACCGCGCACGAAATTGCTTTGCGTTTTGCAGAGGAAAACTTCCCGGACTACGAGGTGTTGGTCGCTACTCACGTCGACCGTCACCACATACATTCGCACTTAGTAGTCAATTCCGTGAACGCGGAAACGGGTTTGAAGTTCCATTCCGACAACCATGAAATCCAGCGTCTGCGCGACGCCTCGGACAAGCTCTGCATAGAATATGGCTTTTCAGTAGTCGTTCCCAAGAGCAAAAAGGTCAAGGGTATGTCCACAGCCGAGTATCATGTCGCAGAAAAAGGACAGAGTTGGAAGTTGGATTTGGCGATAGCGATTGACGAAGCGATGCGCTACGCAGTCAGTAAGGAGCATTTCATTGAGCTGATGGAGATGGAAGGTTATAAGGTCAAATGGAAGGATACGCACAAATATATCACCTACACCTGCCCGAACGGTAAGCCGTGCAGGGATATTCGGTTGCACGAAGAAAAATATTTAAAGGAGAATATGGAAGATGAATTCAGAATCAGAAAAGAAATCATTGCCCGAGCTGAAGGCTCAGGCACAGAGAAATCTGGACGTAGCAAAGCAGACGACGAGATTCGTTTCCGTACCGGAGAGGTCGTGGACGGCAATGGTGCAACTCCAGCAGACACAAATCAATATGCTCGGTTCGATAGCGGAATCGCTGAAAACTCTGGCAACATGGAGCGACCTCTCGGATATGCAGGAGGAACAGCTGGCGCAGATGACAGCTCATGCGAAGAAGACGGAACAAACGCTGACGGCGTTTCAGGAGACACTTCAAGCGCAGGCGGAGCAGATTCAGACGGCGACCTCGACCTCGATGGAGAGCTTCCAATCACAGGCTGGGAAAGCGAGCGAGAGCTTCTCACAGCAACTCTCATCGGAGGAACAGACGGTGAAGCGGAGTTTGAAGAAGCTGATTTTGGCTTCGCTTATCCCGACTATCCTGCTGATCATCTGGGAATTGATTCGGCATATCTGGCTGCGGATGTGATGAATATTCTCGACAACGACAGCCACGTTGAGGACTGCACCACGATGAATCAGCCGCAGAAGAACAAAAAGAATACGCAGTCAGGCGGTTTCAATATGAGTATGTAAAGAAAGGAACAGGGAGATTTTTGATTGAAGAAATAAGAATCAGCAGCGAAAAAGAGTATCAGCCGTCTGTGGCGGCAGCCATCAACCGAAGAACAAGGTTCGATCTTAAGGACGGTCAGCTGATTACTCAACACCGTTATACTATCGGTAAAAAAGAGTATATCGTAAATTCCGTTTTTGATTTAGGCAGCAAGCAGACTATTGTCGACGGCGTGAAGCGGCTCATTGATAATGATTTTGACGGCGCGGCCTAAATAGTTCTGGACATTTTATCCGGTTGGGAGTATTGTAGAGTTGCGAAAATTCGCAGACTCCCAATCGGTTTGACAACAGGAAGGAGTAAATAATTTATGTCAAACCAAGATAAAATAACCGCTCTCTACTGCCGCCTTTCAAAAGACGACCTCAACGTTGGCGACAGCGACAGCATCGTGCATCAAAGAGCAATCCTCGAAAAGTACGCTGAGGATAATCGCTTTCCGAACATTCGCGTGTTCGTTGATGACGGCTACTCAGGTGTTAGCTTTGACCGTCCCGGCTTTCAGGAGATGTACAAGCTGATTGAAGCGGGCAAGGTCGGTATCGTTATCACGAAGGACTTATCCCGACTCGGCAGAAACTATATCGAGGTCGGCAACTATACCGAATTTGTATTCCCGAGATACGGCGTCAGGTATATCGCCATCAACGATAACTACGACTCGCTGTTCAGCGACAACAACGAGCTGGCACCGTTCAAGAATCTGTTCAACGAATGGTACGCCCGTGACACGAGCAAGAAAATCCGCGCCGTATTCAAAGCAAAAGCTGAGCGCGGTGAACGCCTTGGAACAACGATCCCATATGGTTACCGCCGCGACCCCAACAGTGGAAAAGAGTGTCGTCTGTTGATTAATGAGGAAACTGCGCCAATAGTGAAAATGATATTCGCAATGTGCGCCGAGGGAATCGGACCGACTAATATTGCAAAAGCGTTGCAGGAAAAGAAGATTCTTAAACCAACCTTCTACCGTTTCCAAAAGGAGGGCAAGTATGGTACGCGCACAGACACAGAGAATCCATATAAATGGACCTCACGCACGATTGCTGATATTCTTGATAACGAAATCTATCTCGGACACACCATCAACTGCCGTACAAGGATAGCTTCGTTCAAGGACAAGCGAACCATCAAGGTTCCGAAGGAAGAACAGCTTCGTTTCGAGAACACTCATGAAGCAATTATTGACCAAGAAACATGGGATATTGTCCGCAAGGTGCGCGAGGGCAGAATTCGTCAAACCCGTATGGGTGAAATCAATAAATACAGCGGACTCATCTACTGCGCCGACTGCGGCAGAAAACATTATCTCTATCGGGGAAGAACTGTCAAGCGTGAGAGCTACAGCTTTATCTGCGGAAACTATCACAAGCACGTCGGTGAAGAAAAATGTACGCCGCACTCAATCCGAGAAGTTGTCCTTGATGAAATCGTACTCGAAGAAATCAACAAGGCGCTCTACTACGCGAGGAACAATACGAAGGAGTTTACCGATTACATAAGCAAAAAGACTTCCTCACAGTACAGAAAAGAGTTGAACGCCAAAACTGCGGAGCTGTCAAAAGCAGAAAAGCGCGTTGTCGAGCTGAAATCGCTGTTTAAGCGACTGTATGAAGATAATGTCCTCGGGCGTATCAGCGACGAACAGTACAGAATGTTATCCGCTGATTACAATGATGAGCAGAAGGAGCTTGAAGCGACTATTCCTGACTTGCAAAAAGAAATTGATACACTCAAAAATGAATGTACCAATGTTCAGAAGTTCCTTGACATCGTCAGGAAATATGTATGTGTTCAGGAACTGACGCCGGAGGTACTGAGAACCTTCATCAGCAAGATCGTTGTTCACGAGCGTGAGAAAAAGCACAGCCAGACCTCTCCGCAGCAAATCGATATCTATTTCCGCTACATAGGAACATTCGCTCTGCCGAGCGAAATCAATCAATCAGAAGAAAACAAGCATGACGAAAGGCGGACAGCCTGAACTGTCCGCCTACGCATAGGGCACCGCCTTAAACTGAAAACATCCTTTTCGGAATCAGCCTAACGGTCAGCCCTCTTTATTTTCATTCTTTATTCAGCCTTCTGCGATTTCGCTCGCCGTCTGGTGAATTTAGCCTTCAAACGTCGCGCTTCTCTCGGGTTCGTTCATAAGGGTGTCGCGCGAATCCCTGAACAGCAGGGTCACGCACCAGATCGCGGCAAGAGCTACAAGAATGTAGATTATCCTGCTGACTACACCCGTCTGTCCTCCGCCGATAAATCCCACTAAATCAAACTGGAAAATTCCAATGCTGCCCCAGTTGATACCGCCGATGATAAGCAGCGTCAAAGCGATTCTGTCAATCATACTATTACCTCCTTTTACGGTAGTGTAATTATTATTGACAGGATTTTTTATTTTATTCTCTTGATTTTAATTTTTTGAAATTATGCGCCGAAAGCCAGCGGAAGCCCCATAATAAGCAGTCCGAGCGCTAAAACGCAAATACCGAATATCCTTGTTTTGAATATTGCTTTTTTGATTTTGTTCTTTTTTATCATACCCTCGGTGGGCATTGGAACTATCAAAATCATAATTCCCAAAACCATACAGCATACGGACGAGATAACAGCTCCCGGCGTTTTAATAAACGAAAACAAAAACAGACCAATCGGGATACCGATAACGCACGCCATACTTATTACATAAAAAATCTTTGCGAACTTTTCGCTTTTTTCATAATATTTATTCGCGTTGATCTGACATTCGTCACAGCAATACTGCTGGTGATATGTGATCTCCTTGCCGCAAAACCCGCATTTTTTCATAGTTTAGCATCTCCAAAAATAGACTAATATTTATTTTAGCATATCGCAAAAGAGTTTTCAATATCAATTTACGCCTTTATCGTCAACTCGGCAAAATATTACAGTTGACAACGCTGCCGCAAGGTGATATAATGTCAACAGATTATTATTGAGAGGTTGACAAAATGAAAAGCAAAAAAGACTCAAAACTAAAGCTCACAACTCTCGCTATGGCGCAGATAGCCGTTTGCACCGCGCTTTTGTGCGTGCTCTCTCCGCTGGCGATACCCCTGCCTATACCCGTACCCTTTACGCTGCAGGTGCTCGTCGTCGTACTGATCGCGCTTATTCTTAAACCCGTATACGCGCTTATCGCCCAGCTGCTCTACACCTTGCTCGGTATCGTCGGGCTGCCTGTGTTTTCCGGCGGAAAAAGCGGAGTCGGCGCGGTGCTCTCCCCGACCGGCGGATTCATAATCGGGTTTATCTTCGCCGCGTTTTTTGTGAGTCTTTTAAATAGTAAGCTTAAAATCAAAAACCCGTTCGCGCGGCATCTGGTAGCTTCGATAGCCGCGGGTATCCCCTGCATATATATCCCCGGAATAGCGATGTATATGCTGTATGTCCAAGTCGATCTGCTGAACGCGATAGTGACGCTCACCTCGGTATTTATCCTGATCGACCTCGGAAAATGCGTTATCGCCTCACTTCTCGCCGTGCCAATCAACAAAGCCCTGAGCAGGATTTAAGATCAAGCTGTGATTCTCCGCTTTTGCAAAGAATCACAGCTTTTTTTATTTAAAAATCACACTCTTATCTCAAAGCTATTGACAAATTTTGAATATTGATTTATTATTTAATCGTACTATATTGATTAATACAATTAACGCATAGTGAATGAGGGTGCACGGCGTGATTGTTATTATCAAAACGAACGGAGGGGAAACTATGTTCCAAATCGATTTTTCATCGCGGAGCCCGATTTATGAGCAGCTTTACTACAACGTGATAAAGCTCGCCTCGGCGGGCGTTATAAAGCCGGGCGACAAGCTTCCGCCTGTAAGGGCAGTCGCCGCGCAGCTCGGAATCAATCCAAACACCGCCGCAAAGGCGTACAGGGAGCTTGAGCAAAACGGATATATCTACTCGTCCGTCGGCAGGGGCAGCTTCCTCACCGACAAGCTCGACGAAAGCTCCGCCGAAAAGCTGATGGTGATGGAAGAATTCACATCTGCCGCCAAAAACGCCGTTAAATTCGGCGCGGACAAGGAACAGCTCATAAAAATCATAGAAGCGGTATACCCGAATGAACCGAAACATCCGTAAAAGGAGGTAACACCTTGATTGAAATCAGAAACCTAACCAAAAGATTCGATAAAGTAGTCGCGGTCGACGGTATAGATCTCAGGATAAACCCCGGCACGGTCACGGGGCTTGTCGGCAGCAACGGAAGCGGAAAGTCGACGCTTTTGCGTATGCTCGCGGGTGTATTCGCGCCCGACGGCGGAGAGATCATCCTCAACGGCGAGAGCCTGTATGAGAACCCGGCGGTCAAGGGCAGCTGCTACTTTATTCCGGACTTTCCGTATTTTTACAACAACAGCACGGTCGAAAACACCGCGTCTCTTCTTCGCGATATCTACCCGAACTGGAGCGAGATACAGTACGAAAAATACTGCTCTCTCTTCCCAATCGACCGCAAGGGCAGGATAATCAATATGTCAAAGGGTATGCAGCGCCAGGCTGCGCTTATCTTGGCGCTCTCGACCTGCCCGGATTATCTTTTCCTCGATGAGATATTCGACGGGCTCGACCCGGTAGTGCGTCACCTGCTCAAAAAGATACTGATAGAGCACGTTATCGAGCACAAAATGACGGTGATGATCGCCTCGCACAACCTCCGCGAGCTCGAGGATCTCTGCGACAGGGTTTGCCTTATGCACCGCGGCAGGGTGCTAATGGAGCGCGATATCGACTCAATCAGGCTCGAATTCAGAAAGGTGCAGATAGCGTTCAATCAGATCCCCAACGTGCCGGACCTGTTTGCGGAGATCAACGTGGTCAACGTATGGCGCAACGGCAATGTGTTCAACGTTACCATCCGCGGCACCGAGGAGGAATTTATGCCTCAGCTCAACGCGCTTAACCCGGCGTATATCTCGGCAATGCCGCTGACGCTGGAAGAAATATTTATTTGTGAAATGGGGGCAGCCGGTTATGACGTCAACAGTATCGTTTAAAGAAAAATTCAAAAGCGGCTTTTCCCTGTTCAAATGGGAGCTCAAAAGCTGCATAGGCACGCTCACGGTGTTTTCTATCCTCGCGTCAACCTTTATCGCCATCACGTTGACGCTTTCGCTTGTGACGGGATATACCGAGGCGGTTTCTTCCGGGGACTTTGATTACACCCAAGTCCAAAACGCGCTCAATGTGTTCCAGTACGTTTCGGGATATCTTGTATTCTTCCTCAACGCTATCTTTACCATCGTCTACACCATCCGCATATACTCATACCTGCACAACAAGCGCAAGGCGGATCTGTACGGCTCAATGCCGATAAGCCGCCGCACGTTCTACATCTCAAAAACCGTATCGGCGTATATCCTCTCGGTAGTGCCGACGCTGTTTTTCCTTGGAGTGATCTCCATAATCTCGGTGATGTTCGGTATGCCGTTAGCCGAGGATGTAGCGATGCTCTATGTCAAGCTCCTGCTCGGCGCGATCGCCTGTATATCCTTCTACGGACTGCTCGCGGTCTGCTGCGGAACAACGCTCAACAGCGTGCTTTCATTCATCGCGATAAACTTCGCCTACCCCATCGCCACGCTGTTCATCAAGGGCACTATCAAGGCTTTCTTTGTCGGAATGCCCGCCAATCAATACAATTCGAGCTTTATTATGAAGGCGCTCAACCCCCTGTCGGCTTATGACGGAACTCACATAATCTACTGGCTGATCTTCACCGCGCTGTGCCTGTTCCTCGGGATATTTCTTGTCAAAAAGAGGAGGGCGGAATGCGCTCAGACCTCGTTCGCGTACCATCTGCCCTGCTATGTCGTTGAGGTATTGGTTTCATTTATAATAGGAATGTTCCTCGGCACGCTGTTCGGCTCGCTCAACGTTATGCTCTACGGCTACGCGGGATTTATCTTCGGCTTTGTGCTCGGCAGCGTTCCGGCGTTCATCATAACCCATCTGATCTTGTACAAGGGCTTTTCAATGCTTTGGAAGTCCGCTATCCCCTGCGCCGCGATGGCGGTCACGGTTATCGCGCTGGTCGGCTTCTGCAACTTTGATTTCCTGGGCTACAACAGCTTTGTTCCCGTAGAGGACAACATAAAAAGCGCCGGGCTGATAGATTTGAACG
>JBGULZ010000073.1:0-8119 GCA_045116595.1 Ruminococcus sp.
TGAAGACTACGAGGTTGATAGGCTGCGTGTGTAAGCATGGTGACATGTTCAGCTTGGCAGTACTAATAGGTCGAGGGCTTGACCACATAGAAGCGCCGAGGCTCGGAGCCCGGAAATAACGACCGGCGAGGACTAAGCTGTGAAGTAAACAGAGTTTACGGAACAGATTAGACGAGTGGAAGTTATTTACGGAACAGCGAAGAGCAACGAGGCGTGACATTATCAAGCAACAAGCAACGAATACTTTGGTCTAAGTCAGTATTTCATACTAATCCCTTTATCTCTCCTTTATTCAGTTTTCAGGGCACTTGACTCTTTAACAGAAGCACTATCGCAAGGTAGTGCTTTTTTGATTTTGGTGATGATATGAATAGAAAAATCAAATTACTTGCACTTGACCTTGACGGCACGGTGTTGAGATCAAACAACACTTTATCCGATAAAGTCAAGAGTGCGATTGAGAGCGCTTATAATAGCGGGATTACTATTGTTGCCGCGAGCGGCAGACCGTTTTCTTCTATGCCCAATGAAATCTTGGATATGCCTGAGTTTGAGTACTATATCGCTTCAAACGGCGCGGCTGTTTACGACAGCAACGGCAAAAAAATACGCTCGGTTACTCTAAAAGAAAAAGACGTCATAAAAATCCTAAAGCTTACAGAGGACTATGACTTGATTTGGGAAGCATTTATTGAAGGCGAAACTTGTACCGACATCAGATACTACAATGACCCTATGAGCTATGGATGCTCTGCGGCGTATGTTGATTATGTTCGCTCGTCGCGCGGGACGTCTGATGATATGCGCGGATATATTTATAAGAACAGAGGAAGGCTTGACAGCATTGAGTTTGTCAGTACCGACAATGAGTTGAGGAGAACTCTTTGGGATAAGATCGAGAGCAATGTAGATTCCATTTATGTTACCACGTCCTCAAAACATTTTGTCGAGATAATGGACGGTTCGGCTACAAAGGCGAACGCGCTGAAATTTATTTGCGATTTGCTGCATATCCCGCTCGAAAACACCGCCGCGGCAGGAAATGCCGACAACGATATTGATATGATCGTTGAAGCCGGGTTGGGCGCCGCGGTCAAAAACGCAAGCCAAAAATGTTTAGGTGCCGCGGATGTCATAGTTGAGTCGAACGATAACGACGGGATTGTTGAGCTTATAGAAATGCTAAGAGGTTGACTCGTTTGAGTCAACCTCTATTTTAGTTAATCTTCATTTATATCCGCGAAATCCGCGCCGGTCAGGAAGTCTATGCTCCTTTCGACCGAGTCGACCGATTTACCCCATTCCTTGCCGCGGTTGCGGTAGTCGTACATTGAGATAACATCTTTAATGTCATCCCTAAGCTCGATCAGGTAGTTTTTTGCGAGATCGGCGGTGTCGGCGTGGAATTCCGCCATATATTTTGACGGCATTCCGCCCTTTCCCATAGCTGTTTCCATAATGAATTTATAATGCTTTAGGCAGATGAATGGCTGTTCCTTATAGAGCTTGCGGAACTCGCCGCCCTTTTGCCACTCGACAAAGACAGTCGCCATAAGGTGATACATATCTTTCTCGATCCTTTCGCAGACATAGCAGGAATCAAGCACCTTTCCAATACCCGCCAATGACTTTTTGTCGGGCTTTGAGTTCGTCTTTTTCGGCATATAATTGTCGATGATCTCTTGAAGATGAGTCTCCAAAATCAAAGCGTTCGGCAGCTTTTGACCCGTCTGCGACATCTGCAAAAAATGGCGCCGGCAAAAGCCCATCTTATTTGTTGCGACCCTGATGTTAGGCTCCATCATAGCGTCGCCTGTGATAAAGCCGACGTACTGTTTTTCGAGCATTCCCTCCATCCGGCAAGCAGGACAGCCGCACTTTGGCGCGAAAAGGTCATTTATCGGTATTGTAACAATAGTTTCTTTCATAATTCAAAACCTCCTGAATTTTATTGTATCATATTTTATCGAAATATGGTATAATTATTTTTAAAAGGGGAGATTTTTATGAAGCGGAGCTTTGACAGCCAAATCGTTATACCCGATGTTCGTGATCTTGACCTTGAACAGACGCTTGACTGCGGGCAGAGTTTCAGGTGGGAAAAGCAGAACGACGGGTCTTTTTCGGGCGTGGCTTTTGATAAATACGTCAACATCAGCCTTGACGGAACAGATATGACAATTAAAAACGCGGTTGAAAATGACCGCGAGCTGTGGTTTGATTACTTTGATTTAGCGCTTGATTACGGCAAGATTCGCGAGGATATTAGCGAGATACATCCCGTTCTGAAAGAAGCGGCAAAGTACGCGCCGGGTATCAGGATCCTGCGGCAGGAGTCTTACGAGGCGCTTTGTACGTTTATTATCTCCCAGAACAATAACATCAAGAGGATAAAAGGGATAGTCGGCAGGCTTTGCGAGAGCTTCGGCGATGAGATAGAGGATGGTGTTTACGGCTTTCCGACTGCCGAAAGACTTGCGGAGCTGACCCCCGACGACCTCGCTCCGCTAAGGGCGGGTTTCAGGAACCGCTACATAATCGATTCTGCAAAAAAGGTCGCGTCGGGCGAGGTCGATTTGGAGCTCTGTAAGACCGCGGATTATGAGACTTCGCGCGCTGAGCTGATGAAGATAACGGGTGTGGGAGTAAAGGTCGCGGATTGCACTCTGCTGTTCGGTATGCACAGGGTAGAGGCGTTCCCGATAGATGTATGGATGAAGCGCGCGATGGAAAAGCTGTTTCCCGGAATGACCGCCGTGGATTTTGGTGAGTACGCGGGGATCGCCCAGCAGTATATTTTCCACTACAGCAGGATGCATCCGGAGGTGTTTAAGGAATAAGGAGAAATAACGGGAATTAAGTTTCTTTTTGTTGTTTTTTGGGTACAACAGAGATTGACAACATATAAATTTTGTATTATAATGATAATACTTTATTATGAAAGGAAAGTGAATATGTCGGTATTAACAATTATTTTAGGAATACTGATGATCATCGGCGGCATTGTGTGCCTTTGCACACCTGTTGCAACAACATTCGGTTTAATGTATTTTTACATGATCCTGTTCTTTGTTTCAGGCATTATACTTCTTATCAGAAGTATTGCCACAAGACGTTTCGGCCTTGAGTTCTTCTTTGCGATTATTTCGATAATCCTCGGAGGCTTCATGGTATTCTCTCCCTATGTATCGTTCATAACAGAGACCATACTGATCTATATTTCCGCGGTTTGGTTGATCGTTTGGGGTATCGTAAGCCTCGTTGATGTGATCAGGACAAGAAGGTTAGTAGGCGGCGGATTGTTCGCGCTCGGCTTGATCATGTCTATCCTGATGATTTTGATGGGTATTTATTCATTTATTCATCCGGTATTCTTTGCGGAATTCTTCGGAGTTCTCGCAAGCATTTCCTTCATTTTTGTTGGAATGGATATCCTTCTCTTAGGCTGCTACTCAACCAGAAGAAGTCGCTAAAAACTAAAAATGAACATTTAAGCCGGCTCATACGAGCCGGCTTTTGTTTTACGAGATGCAGTGTCACTGTTCTTTGTGCAAAACTGACAAAACGGCAAGTTGATTTTTGGATTGCGCATATTATTTTATCGTGATAAAATAAAGATAGTTTATAAATACAAAACAAAGCAAATACCGGACTCAGGGTATTTGCTCGGATAATATTATTTATAAGGAGGAAAACAAATGCGAAAATCCCAAAAAATCTTATCAGTCACACTTGCGCTGATTATGGTACTCGGTGTAATGGTTGTCGGCGTTCCGACAATGACCGCGGGCGCCGCGGGCGGAGCGGCGTCGGTATCGCTAAAGAGCACAGCGTACAACTCAAATGCCACGGTAACGATCGGCTGGCAAAAAGGCTCGGGTGGAGCAACGGGCTATCAAATCGCCAAGAAAAAGCTTGGTGACAAGAACTATTCTTACATCTATGTAGGCGGTGGTAACACAAAGTCTTACAATGACAAGAGCATTGTTTGCGGAACGATCTATTACTATCAGGTAAGAACCGTTTACAAGGTCGGCAACAAAGCAAACTACAGCTCTTGGAGCAATTGCAAGACCATCACGACCCTGTACAGACCTACGATCACCAGCTTGAACTATCTTAACAATAATCTGTTGAATATCAACTGGAACAAAATCAAGGGCGTATCGCACTACAAGCTCGCGTTCAAGCGCATATCAGACAATGCTTGGAATTATCGCGAGGTAAAGACTAACTATTTCAACGTTAATAAACCCACACGAGGCGCTAAGTATTTGATTCAGGTTTGTCCGATGAAGGGAACGATCGCGGGTCAGTGGTCGGTAGTAAACACCAAAGTCATAGGATTAAATTTTTTCAGTCCCACAATTAGAGATGCCTATTTAGAATATTGGGACGACGAGTACATCGCGTTAGAATGGTCAATACCCGTCGGTTATGATGTTCGCGAAATATACTACAAAAAGGCAACTGATAATTATTGGTCAGTTGAAGAATACTACGGTTATAGTGAAGATAGATACGCAGACTACCTAAGCGTGGAAGATATGGAATTAGAACCCGGAAACACATATTATTTCCAAGTTCGCGTAGTTGCGCAGGATTCCACGGGTTACACATATAGTAAATTCTCAAATGTCTATTCGTATTATCTTCCGGTAATAGAGGAACCGGAGGTAAACAATGATATTGTAGATTACTCAGCGTTTTGCGGCGAGGACAATATCACACTAAAGGTTTGGGCTCCCGACAGGGCTGTTAATATTGTAAAACAGCAGGTCGAGGATTTTAAAGCGGCTTATCCCGATAAGACATTTAAAAAGATAGACGTAGTTGCTCAGGGCGAGGGCGAAGCGGGAACTATGCTCCTTAACGATCCTGAAATGGCAGCTGATGTATTCAGCTTTGCTTCGGATCAGACAAACAAGCTCGCAGATGCCCACGTAATCAGTCGGGTCAAGTTCGCAGATTATGTTTCCGAGGTCAACACCGGGTCAACGGTAAACGCGGCAAAAGTGAACAACCAGCTTTACGCGTATCCCGAAACAAATGACAACGGTTACTATCTCGTATACGATAAGTCTGTTGTTTCCGATGAACAGGCAAAATCGCTTGAGGGCATACTCGCGGCTTGTAAGGATAAGGATAAGCTGTTTGTTTTCGACTGCTCAGACGGCTTTTACGCCTGCACATTCGCGTTTACAGCAGGCGTAAAGATTAACGGAATTGAAGAAGATAGCTGGACGCAGAAGTTTGAGGATTATGATGAGGATGAGGCTGTAGCTACCCTCCAGGCATTTTCGAAGCTTATGCACGACTACAAGGACACGTTTGTATCTCTTGATGTCGCTCAAATCGCGGTAGGTTTTATGACAGAAACTGTCGGCGCGGGCGTTGACGGCACATGGAACGCGGCGGCGGATAAAAACGCGCTTGGCAACAACTTTGGCGCGGCAAAGCTTCCGACAATTAATGTTAACGGTCAGGTAAAGCAGCTTGTTCCCCTGCAGGGATATAAATATATAGGTGTTAACGCTTACTCGGATTACCCCGCATCGGCTCAGATCCTCGCGCTTTATCTTTCGGGCGAAAAGTGCCAGAGAGAAAGAGCAGCGCAGCTCGGCTGGGGCCCAACAAACAAGGCGGTACAGCAGGAAGCGCTCGTGAAAAATAATCCTGTTATGAACGCTATGGTTGAGCAGTCGGAGTTTGCGGTTCCGATGGTTGATGTTGCTCCTACATTCTGGGCTCCGATGGGCAACCTCGGCAGTAAGCTTGCGGCAAACGACACAAACCCAGGCAATAAGGCGTACTTTAGGAATTTGCTTAGACAAACGGTTGTCAATATTAGAGATGAATGGTAAATAATTAAAAAAACAACAGAGCAAGGCGTAAAAACCTTGCTCTGTTTGTGTTTTAGTCGTTTATATTATAAAATCTCTTGGCGTTTTCCGCTGTGATATCGAGCAGCTCCTGAACGCCCAAGCCTCTGAGCGCGGCGATCTTTTCAGCGGCAAAGATGATTTTTGAGCTGTCGTTTCGCTTGCCGCGGAACGGCACGGGAGCCATATACGGCGCGTCCGTTTCGAGAAGGAGTCTGTCGATCGGTATCTCGCACGCGACATCAATGCTGTGGCGAGCGTTTTTAAAAGTCACAACTCCGCCGAGGCTGACATAACAGCCGAGCTTTACCGCCTCGCGCATAAGCTCAACACTGCCCGAAAAGCAGTGGACAAGCGCGTTGGGTTTGTACTTGCGCAGAAAATCGAACGTATCTCCGTGCGCCTCGCGGTCGTGGACGACAAGCGGCATTTTTAAATCGAGCGAGAGCTTGATCTGCTCCTCAAAAACCCGCTTTTGCAAGTCTTTTGGGGTATCCCAGTGGTAGTCAAGCCCTGTCTCGCCGATCGCGACTACCTTCGGATGTTTAGTCAGCTCCGCGATTTTTTCAAGATAATCGTCGGGGATACCTATGATGTTTTCCGGATGATAGCCTACCGCGGCGTAAAAGTAACCGTATTTTTCAGCGAACTCAATAGCCTTGGCGGCGGTTTTGAGGTCGACCGCGTTGTTGACTACTCCGCAAACTCCCTTTTCCGGAAGTGAAGCGAGCAGTTCGTCGCGATCCTCGTCAAACCAGCCGTCATCATAGTGGGCGTGAGCGTCAAAAATATTCTTGTAACTCATAGTTAACAGATCTGCGAGCCCGCGGGCATACCGTCAATGGTGAGCGCCTGCAGTTTTTCGCCGTCGGGGGTCTCCTGAACAGCGGAGAGGATCATACCCTGACTCTCAACGCCGCAGAGCTTAACGGGTTTTAAATTCGACACAAAGAGTATCTTTTTGCCGACAAGCTCCTCGGGATCGTAGTGCATAGCGATACCGCTGACGATGGTGCGCTCGCCTGCGCCGTCAAAAATCGTGAACTTTAAGAGCTTTTTGGACTTCTTGACCTTCTCGCACGCCTTAACGTCGCCAACGCGGATGTCGCACTTTGCAAAGTCGTCGATCGCGATCTTGGGAATGCTCTCTAAATCGAGCTTTTCTTCCATTTCCTCGATCGTCTGCTCGTTAGCGGCGGAAGCCTTCTGCATCGCGATGAGCTTTTCCTCAAACTCCTTGGGGTCGATGCGCGCGAACAGCGGAACAGCCTTTTCAAGCTGAGTGCCGGGCTTGTAAACGCCGAAGGCTTTGAGGCTCTCGTAATCGGCGTCGGCGCAGTTGATCTGCTTGAGTATCGCCTTGTTGGTGTCGGGCATAAAGGGCGCGATCAGCACGGCGATATAGCGGATGCTCTCGAGCAGGTTGTACAGGACCGTGCCGAGACGCGGCTTGTTGGCTTCGTCTTTTGCAAGAGCCCACGGAGCGGTCTCGTCGATATATTTATTGCAGCGCTTGGCGAGGTTGATCACCGCCTCAACAGCGTCGCTCATATGGAAGATGTTTATAGCGTCGTCGACCTTCTTGACAGTGTCAAGGCAGAACTGCTTTAGCTCGTCGTCAAGCGGCTCGGCGGCAACGGGTTCCTGAACCACTCCGCCGAAGTATTTGTTGTTCATCGCGATGGTGCGGTTGACAAGGTTTCCGAGCGTGTTCGCAAGGTCTGAATTAAAGCGCTCGATGATCGTCTCATAGGTGATGGAACCATCATTGGCAAAGGGCATCTCGCTGAGCAGATAATAGCGAACAGCGTCAACGCCGATAAGCTTTACAAGCTCGTCCGCGTAGATAACATTGCCGCGGCTCTTGCTCATCTTGTCCTCGCCGAACAGCAGCCACGGGTGGCCGTAAACCTGCTTTGGAAGCGGCTCGCCCAGCGCCATAAGCATAATTGGCCAGTAGATGGTGTGGAAACGCACAATATCCTTACCGATGATGTGCGCGTCGGCAGGCCAGTATTTTTTATACATATCCGAGCTTCCGTCGGGGTCGTAACCTATGCCGGTGATATAGTTCGACAGCGCGTCTATCCAAACATAAACGACGTGGCCGGGGTCAAAGTCAACGGGGATACCCCACTTGAAGCTCGTGCGCGATACGCAGAGATCCTGCAGACCGGGTTTGATAAAGTTGTTGAGCATCTCTTTTTTGCGGCTCTCGGGGTAGATGAAGTCGGGGT
>JBGULZ010000074.1:0-3583 GCA_045116595.1 Ruminococcus sp.
TAAAGGATCACTTTTGCTGTACTCGGGGATATCGGGCAAGGCGGGCTCCGAGGAGCGTTTTTCCTCCTCGCTTAGTCCCATATCAAAAATAGACATCTGACCGTTTAGGCTGTGCTTTTTTTCGTACTCAACATCGCTGATGATTTTTGCGTACACCTGCAAAAGCTGGCGGCGGTTCGCGCCGAGACCGTCAAACGCTCCGCACTTGATAAGGCTCTCTATCGCGCGGGAGTTCATATTTTTGCCATAGAGACGGTTGCAGAAATCATAAAGCGACTCATACGGCTTGTATCTGCGCTCGGCGATTATCTGCTCGATAAACTGCCTGCCGAGATTCTTTATGGCGAGCAGTCCGTAGCGGATATTGCTGCCATCTACGGTAAAGCCGAGCCCGCTTTCGTTGACTCCGGGCGGCAGAACGCCGATCCCGAGGCTCTTGCACTCGGAGATATAAACGGCGAGCTTGTTTTGATTGTCGAGCACGCTCGAGAGCAGAGCCGACATATATTCCTTTGGATAGTGGCATTTGAGCCACGCGGTTTTGTAAGATACCGCGGCATAAGCGGCGGCGTGGGATTTGTTGAACGCGTAGCTTGCAAAGCTCTCCATCTCATCAAAGACAGAGACCGCGATCTCGCGGCTGACTCCGCGGCGCAGGCAGCCCTCAACGACAACATTTCCGTCGTCATCGGTAAGACCGTTGATGAACACCTCTCGCTCGCGCTCCATAACGTCGTGCTTCTTTTTGCTCATAGCCCTGCGGACGATATCGGCGCGTCCGAGGCTGTAGCCCGCGAGGGAACGGAGCACCTGCATTACCTGCTCCTGATATACGATACAGCCGTAGGTCACTTCGAGTATCGGCTTTAAGAGAGGGTGCTTGTAGCGCACCTTTTGCGGATTGTGACGGCACTCGATGTAGGTCGGGATGCTGTTCATCGGGCCCGGGCGGTAGAGCGACACGACCGCGATCAAGTCCTCTATGCAGTCGGGCTTTAATCGGGTCAGCACGTTGCGCATACCGTTGCTCTCAAACTGGAACACGCCCTCGGTAGCGCCGCGCGAGATCATCTCAAACACCGCTTTGTCGTCCTCTTTTACATCGTCGGGCGAATAGCCGGGGTTTATCTTTTTTATCAGCTTTTCGGCTTCGTCGATCACGGTGAGGTTGCGCAGACCGAGGAAGTCCATCTTCAAAAGTCCGAGCTCCTCGAGCGTCGTCATTGTGTACTGGGTGACTACGTTGTCGTCGTTTTTGGCGAGCGGAACGTAGTCGGACACCGGCTTTTCGGTAATCACAACGCCGGCGGCGTGCATACCCGAATGGCGCGGCATACCCTCAATGCTCATGGCGTAGTCGAGCAGGGTCTTTATCTGCGGGTCTGCGTCGTATTTTTCTTTTAGCTCAGCGCTTGCCGCCAAAGCCTTTTTTATTGTGATATTCAGCTCAAACGGAACTAACTTTGCCACCGCGTCAACAGCGGCGTAAGGCATAGCCATGACCCTGCCGACGTCGCGGATAGCGGCTCTTGCCGCCATCGTTCCGAAGGTGACGATCTGCGCCACCCTGTCCTCGCCGTACTTGCGCACAACGTAGTCGATGACCTCTCCCCTGCGCACGTTGCAGAAGTCGATATCAAAGTCGGGCATACTGACGCGCTCGGGGTTTAGGAAGCGCTCAAAGAGCAGATTGTATTTTATCGGGTCTATCGCGGTTATCCCTATGCAATAGGCGCAAAGCGAGCCCGCGCCCGAGCCTCTGCCTGGGCCTACGGGGATACCGTTTGACTTGGCGTACTGGACAAAGTCGTTGACTATGAGGTAGTAATCGACAAAGCCCATGGTACTTATGGTGTTTATCTCGTACTCGAGGCGGTCGATAAGGCTTTGATCGGGGTCATCGCCGTAATGCCTGTACAAGCCCTTGTAGCACTGCCGCCTGAAATAATCGAGGTGGTTTTCGTTGTTGGGAACTTCAAAATGAGGCAGCTTGCGCACGCCGAACTCAAATTCCACGTTACAGCGTTCGGCGATCTTATGCGTGTTTTCGATAGCGCCCTCGTAGTTTTTGAAGATGGAAGCCATCTCTTGTTCGGTCTTCATATAGAATTCCTCGGTTTGGAACTCCATCCTGTCGGGGTCGTCGAGGGTGCGGTTGGTCTGTATGCAGAGCAGTATGCTGTGTATCTTGCTGTCCTCTTTTTCTATGTAATGGCAGTCGTTGGTGGCGACCATACCGACGCCGATTTCATTCGCGATCTTCGCAAGGCTCGGCAATATCCTTTTTTGCTCGTCTATTCCGTGATCCTGCAGCTCGATAAAGAAGTTGTCCCTGCCGAACAGGTCGCGGTAATACCTCGCTTTGTCCTCAGCCTCTTTATAATTGCCGGATGAAAGCAGGCGCGGGATCTCCCCCGCCAAGCAGGCGGAAAGGCAGATCAAGCCCTCGTGATGCTGTTCAAGAAGCTCGTCGTCGATCCTCGGCTTGGAGTAAAAGCCCTCGGTAAAGCCGCAGGAGACGAGCTTGATTAGGTTTTGGTACCCCGTGAGGTTCTCGCAGAGCAAAACCATATGGTAGTATTTGTCATAGCCCGAGGTTTTGTCAAAGCGCGACTTGGGCGCGACGTAGACCTCGCAGCCGATGACGGGCTTTATCCCCTCTTTTTTGCAGGCGCGGTAAAAGTCGATCACGCCGAACATTACGCCGTGGTCGGTGATTGCGAGCGAATCAAAGCCCTTTTGCTTTGCGGCGGCGGCGATCCTGTTGATCCTGCACGCGCCGTCAAGCAGGCTGTACTCGGTATGAACATGTAAGTGCGTGAATGACATTTTAACACCACCTTGTTTTGTAGGGGCGACCATTGGTCGCCCGCGGGCGTGCAAAGCACGCCCCTACAGATTTAATCTACCGTAACATTCGTCTTTCCGTCTTTGAATATCAGGGTGAATTTATCTCCGCTCTTTAGCTGAGCCGAATCGGTGATGATCTCTCCGTCCTTTTCGGCAATCGAGTAGCCCCTTTTGAGCACCGCGAGCGGACTGAGCTCCTCCGCCTTATCCGCAAGGCGCAAAAGCTTTGTTTTTGTGTCGTCATAGCGCTTTTGAACTGCGCGCTCAGATCTCATAGCGGCAAGGTTCAGGTTTGAGTAATACTCCCTGAGAAGCTTGTCGGGAGAATGCAGCTCCGCGCGCCTTTGGCTGTCGGTGCATTTTAGCCTGTACACTCCGAGCTTGTGGTTGACCTTATACGTCACCGACTTCATAACGCTAACATAGTGTCTGCGCAGCTCCATAATGTCGGGAACGGCGAGCTCTGCCGCCGCCGACGGTGTGGGCGCGCGAAGGTCGGACACAAAGTCGCAGATGGTGTAGTCTGTCTGATGGCCGACCGCCGATATCACGGGGATATCGCAGCTAAAGATCGTCCTCGCGAGCTCCTCGTTATTGAAAGCCCATAAATCTTCTATCGAGCCGCCGCCCCTGCCGATGATGATAACGTCGCACAGTTTATTTTCATCAAGCGTTTTGACCGCTTTTATAAGCTGCTTTGGGGCGAGGTCGCCCTGTACCTGAACGGGGCACA
>JBGULZ010000075.1:0-5969 GCA_045116595.1 Ruminococcus sp.
AGCTTATCTCAATAGGCATTTATATCAATGAGGTTTTCCAGACTCACGACACCGACGTGAATATCGCTCATCTTGAGGCTCAGGACAGCAATTATATCGACAGCTATAATGAGGACAAGGGCGGAAAGCTGACCCTTGTACCGCTCAGAGACAACGCGGATCTCGGCAGAGTATCCTTCAAGGATTACAACGACATCGGGCTTTACAGCAGCGACGCTAAAACTAAGTTTGTAAGCGTAACCGGAAGAAAAGTCGAAAGAAGCGTCATAAACCAATGTGACCTCGGCTTTGCGGTAGGATATTACTCCTACGCGACAGAGGAAAAAATGGAGCTGTTTATGCCGGTGAATCAACAGTATATCCTTAATATGAAGGGCTATTCTATCAAGCCTAAGCACGATGTATGGTACAAAGCGTTTTACCAGTCGGTCGGCCCCAACAGCAGTCACCGCGTTAAGGACGCCAGAGGCAGCTTTTCGGACTGGTTCTTTATGAACACAAAGTTCCTACAGAAGTCGATCGATATGAACTTCTGATAAAATACAACTAAATAAGTAAGAATAATTCAAAAGGGCTGTTCGCCGGAACAGCCCTTATTTTGAAAAAAGGCAATACCGCGTTTTATGCCACGGTATTGCCTTTGTTTTTCGATGTATCATTTTATTATCAGATCGTTCAGGCCTTTTTCTTTGTTCAGCACATTCAAATCTATGAATTGTTCTCCGCCGCTGTATCCTTCGAGCTTGCCCCTGTTGAGATACTGCCAAATATACCAGTCGCCGTGGTAGTTCCAGCTCAGCGGCGTGTATAAGCTCGAGATCCAAAATTTGTAATTGCCGGAAAAGTCCCGAAGGTACTTGTCGTAAATATCAGACCTGGTATAGATCATCGGCTTTGTTCCGTAATGCTCTTCAAGTGTGTTCAGAAAAACGGTCAGTTCACGGACGACGTCATCCTTTGCGGGAGGATTTTTCTCCTTGTCACCGTAATATTCCACATCGACCACCGGCAGCATACGTCCTTTTAGGTCGTCGCCTACGGTATTGATAAAGTTTTGCGCCTGACTGCTGCCCGAGGAGTCGTAAGAGAAGAAGTGATAAGCGCCGGAGGGCAGACCTGCTTTATCGGCGTTTGCCCAATTCACCGCAAACTTATCATCCTGAAGCGTGGTTCCCTCGGTGGCTTTTATATAGACAAACTTAACGCCCTGATCCCTGAGCTTTTCCATATCGACATCCGCCTGATAAGATGAGATATCAACGCCTATGGTGCTGTTGTTTTTGTCGACAAACCACTCGTTGATGAATATGACCTTCATCTTTGCCAAAATGAACACCGTAAGAAACGCCACGATCAACACGGCGGCGATGATAATGATGGATTTAAGCAGCTTTTTCATAATGGAACTCCTAACTCTGCCGGGATTTTAAAACAATTATACAGTAAATCATCCGAATAATCAAGATGTGATATTTTTTATAAAAATTATTAAAAATATTTATTTAATGTTGCCAACTGGTAATGACTTTTCAGACAAAATATGATAAAATAAGTACATTATTATGGGAAAATGGATGGTTATTAATGGAATTTACTTTTCTTGAATTTATAAAATACGATTATCTCTCGATTTTGTTGGTTTTGGGATTGATCGTGTTGATGCTTTCCAACAGAAAAAACAAGCTTCCGGCGGTGTTTACGCTTTGGATAATGACATTTATTATGGTGCTGTCGCTGTTCGTTGAGTTTGTATGCAAATGGTCGGAAAACGATCCGTCTCTCGCGGATATCCGGTATTGGACGACGATCATAAAATATCTTATCTCGCCGACGATACTGATGATGCAGATAATGGTGATGGTAGAGAACAAGATCGTGCGATGGCTTTTGGTCATCCCGAACCTTATCAGCGCGTTAGCCGTAACGGTCGGGCCGTATGTGACCGGACTCACGGTATTATCCTTCAACAGGGAATATGAGTTTGTAGAAGGGCCGCTGAGGGCGTTCCCGTTTTGTGTGGCGCTGTTCTATCTGACTGTTTTGGTAATAGCCTCGCTATTGTATTTTTACGACGTAACACAGGGCTACAACTCGATCATAATGTATCTGGCGGTGTCCACGGTCATCTCCTGTATGCTTGAGTATTTCGGCATCGTCAGCGGCATAGTCAAGTATGTTCAGATAATAGACATATATCTTTACTACTTCTTCCTGAACTTCGTTTATCAATCGAGGATACTTGAAGACAGTCTTAAAAAGGAGCTTGCGCTGACGCAAAAGGAGCTGGAGCTTTCAAATACGAATGTCAGGCTTCTGCAAAATCAGATCTCGCCGCACTTTATCTATAACGCGCTGTTTATTATCAAGGCGCTTATCTGGACGGATCAGCAAAAGGCGTCCGACGCGGTAGACGATTTTTCAACATATGTAAGAAGAAATATTGACGCGATGCGCTCCAATGAGCTGATAGAATTCAGCAAGGAGCTGGAGCACATCAAGGCGTTTTTGAATATAGAAAATGTCGATGACGAAACGGGCTTGGTCGTTGAATACGATATCGGGGAACGCGATTTTCAAATCCCTCCGTTGACGGTCGAGCCGCTGGTCGAAAACGCTGTTATCCACGGTATCGGCACGCTGGAAAGCGGCGCGGTGATCACTATATCCTCCGAAAAAACCGACGGAGGATATACGGTCTGCGTTGAGGACAACGGCGTCGGCTTTGACGTGGAGAATACAAAATTAGGCGTAGGCTTGGAAAACGCCAAAACCCGCCTTGAATTGCAGTGCGGCGGCAAGCTTGAAATAACCAGCCGTCCGGGCTGCACCAAAGCGACGGTATTCGTTCCTGAGCAGAAGGAGAGTATAGAAAATGAGGGAAAATAAATGAACATCATCATACTTGATAATCACAAGCTGATCATCAAAGAGATACGGCGGCAGGTTTTATCTGTTTTGCCCGAGGCGGAATGTGTCTGTTTTACAAAACAGCGCGAGGCGATCGAGCACGTCAAAAAGAACCGCGTAGACGTTGCTCTACTCGACGTTGATATGCCCGGGCTAAACGGGATAGAGGTCGCTGAGCTGATGTGTCAGATAAATCCGCGGCTTAATATAATCTTTATCACAGGCTTTCCCGAGTACGCGCTGCAGGCGTTCACCGTGCCCGTCAGCGATTTTATCGTGAAGCCCGTCTCCGAGGACGCGCTTAGGGCGTCATTCCAAAAGCTGCGGTTCCCGTTCGAGGAAACGATCGACAGCTTTCAGTATGACGACGTTAAGGACGCTAAGGCGATCGGCGAACGGCTCAAAAAGCTCAGAACAGAACGCGGCTTGACCGCAAGAGACCTCGCAGACGAGATCGGAGTATCCTATACGACGATCTACCGCTGGGAAAACGGCGACAGAATCCCCGACGGCTTCAATATGGGTAAGCTGATGAACGTGCTCGGCGTAAGGATGAAGGATATTATTTCAGATATAGATATTTATACGGAAAGTGATACAAGAGGTGGGCAGGTATGAATTATGATATTGAAATAATCTGCAACGGTCTGCTCTGTCTCGGAGCGTTGGCGGGCTTTATTTATTCGCTTGTCAAATTTTTCAAACCGAAAAGCGCGTTGTACAAAAAAATGGTAGGCTGCGCTTTGGGCTGTTTGTTCATTGAACGCTTGTATGAGATAGTGCAGTATGTTATCGTAGGAGATCTTCCGCAGGTTTTCGAGGTGGGTACATTCGGAAACATCGGCTGTTATATGTTCCTTTTCTCGGCAAACTACGGCGCGATAGATTCGCTGATCGACGACGGCTCACCTGAGCTCAAAAAGTACAGGCTCGGGGCATTGGCAGCGCCGCTCGTTGCTATTGCGTCCGCGGTGGTGATACTTTTATCTCCGTCAGACCCCGGGCGAAAGATCACCTGCGCTATAGAGCAGCTGTTCGTGGGAGCTTCAGCTTACTACAGCTTGAAGCACCTGATCATTCCAAAAGAGTTTTCGGATTTTATGTCAAAGTTAAGACCCTTCTATGTAGTTTCGCTGCTTTTGGCTGTCGGTACTATGGTAGAAGATATCATCTGGTGCTATCAGGTTCAGGTTCAGGCGGTTTGGTACATTCCTTACGCCATACTGCTGTTCTCGATGCTCGCTCTGGCGCCTACGCTTGAAAGGGGAACAAAACAATGGAGAACATAGGTTATATCGTATTTATATGTTTTGCGCTCCCGTTTTTGCTCGGCATCCCGATAGTCCGCAAAAATACGCGGCTGATAATGCTTTATGTATTTATCGGAATGTGCTGTTGCCTGTTTATCTCAGAGATCAACGGCTTGATCGATACCCTTATCGGTCAGGATATGTTCTATGTGACGACCAATATAACGCCGCTCACGGAAGAACTGATAAAAACGCTGCCGGTATTGGTTTTCGCGATATTCATTTCATCCGAACGGCAAACGCTTTTGACTATCGCGTTTATGACCGGCTTGGGCTTCGCGCTGCTCGAAAACGCGACCATACTGGTTGAGACTGCTATGTTCCAAGGCTCGGTCGATATCCTGTGGGTGCTTATCCGCACGCTCGGCGCGGGACTTCTCCACAGCCTGTGTACCACCGCGGTAGGCGTGGGTATATCGTTCATACGCGATCAAAGAAAGATGTTCCTGTGCGGCTCGTTCGCGCTGTTGTCTATGGCGATCGTGTATCACTCGGTTTATAATGCGCTTATCCAGTCGGACTACAAGTATCTCGGCGTGGCTATGCCGATGCTCACCTATTTGGTAGTGATCGTGATTTTAGTTATCGTATTTAAGAAAAGAATAGATAAAAAGACTAAGGAGACTGTATGATGAAGGTATTAATAAGCGCAAAAATGATAGTCGCGCTGATATTGACGCTCACAATTACAGCGTTGCTTCCGCTTAACACTGTGGCGGCGGCATCCGGGATCCATTTTTTTGAAAATGAATACTTGTCCGAGGTATATGTAGCCTACGGCAAGGACGAGAATGAAGCTAAAAAGATCCTCGAGGACAAAGGCTACACCCCTATGGGCGGCAACCTCAACAAAGGAGGCAAGACCTTTGTCATGATGGGCTACAAGGGCACCAACGATATCCGCGAGTCAATCACCGACCTTGCGGTCATGAATATGCACGGCGACTACAGCGTTGAGGATTACAAAAATCTGCTCAAGGGTCAAAAGGCAGAGATCGCGGAATTCCTCACCGAGTTTATGTCGGCCATCAGGGAATACCGCGCCAACCTCAAAGCAGGCAAGCCAAAAGCCGTATATGTTCACGACGTCCTCAACAACTACATCGAGGACGATACAAAAATGAAGATGGGCGATTTGCTCAACTCCACTACCTTACAGGATAAGGTCGGAGTGAACGAGAGCGTCGAGGCTGAGAATCCCGACAATCTCCCGAATCTTGTTACCATCCTTATGCAGGGCAACGCTCAGGTGATCAAGTCGGTAGAGACATTGCTCTCAATGGCGACCGATACAGCCGATGATTCCTGGCTCGACCGTTTTGCCGCTTCCGATTACGATTCTCTGCTCGACAGGGTAGAGGAGGAGCGCCCCAAGCTCAACACCGATACCAAGCGTCAGCAGTATATCGACAACCTCTACGCCGACGACGCGTCGGTTCTCGGCATGGATACTATGGCGCTGCGCGGTATTTTGAACGATTACGCTTCTTCGGGCTTGAGCATTAAGACCGCGACCGAGGAAGATATCACCAAGGCGTTCGGCGATATAGACAACGACGCGAACGCGATGTCGCGTTATCAAAAATGGGTCTCGACCGGAGCGGTCTACGAGGGCTTAAAGGACTACGAGGGCGGCAATTACCAAAAAGGCGAGCTGCTCGAATTCTTCCTTGATGAAAACGACCCCGAAGATACCGAGATATTCATCCCGATGGCGGCGGCTCTCTCTGAGGGTCAGCGCAGCGGCTTACC
>JBGULZ010000076.1:0-5197 GCA_045116595.1 Ruminococcus sp.
GACAGAAGATTGGATGCCCTTGATCGAGGAAGCTACATTTACCCATATGATCGACGACGATAACAACTGGGTATACCTCGATTATATGACAAACTATCTCAGCAAGGACGGCACGGTCGTTAAAGATTTGGTCGCGCAGGGCGATGAAAACATCCGCTACGGATTGATCGCGGTCAAGCATCCTCACGATTCTTCCGAAATTTCTCGTGATCAAATGATAGAACTGACGCAGTCTATGATCGCCGGCGACAGTGCGGCTGTCTATACAGACGACAGCAAGCAATCGATAGCTTACCGCTTTGAATACGGAAAACAGGGTGATACGGTCAAGCCGATAACTAATT
The DNA here is from genome assembly GCA_045116595.1 of Ruminococcus sp. Lineage (GTDB taxonomy): Bacteria > Bacillota > Clostridia > Oscillospirales > Acutalibacteraceae > Ruminococcoides. The sequence continues at coordinate 345 of JBGULZ010000076.1, forward strand.
TCAACCGCGCGTTGTATACCCTTCAGACAGATACCGAAAATGCTCAAAATATGCAGTTCTCGGTAATGGCGTATATCACCGTTGACGGCACAAATTATTTCTATTCAAAGGTCAACAACGATATAAATGTTCAAGAATTACTTAGCGAGTGAGGTGTTAACTATGGATAAAGAAAAATATATGCGTACAGAGCTGGAAGTGATCCATTTCCATACGGAAGATGTTATCACCACCACCACCAGCAGCGGCGACGCCGTTGAGGAAAGTAATAGTGATTCCGGCGGCGGCTCGCTGATCAATCCCACATAAATAAGCATAAACAAAAAAAGTGCCGCCTGCCGGATCCCGGCGGCGGCAACCCCTTACTTTTGAGGTGGTTTATGAAAAAACTCATAGTGATAATAACAGCGGTCACTCTTTTCCTTTGCTCCTGCATAGCTGTCAGCGCAGAGACCGTTTACCGTTACGGTGACTGGACGCTTACCGCGACCGGCGGAACGGGCGGTTACGCGTTCGGTCTGCGCTCCTATGAAGGAGAGGATACAGCTGTGACCGCGCCGGACAATTACGGCGGCTATCCCATAGTTGCCGTGAACAGCTACGCTCTTTCGGCGAACAATACCCTGCGGGAGCTCACATTGGGCGATCAGATCGCGTCAATCGGTAGCGGAGCGTTCCTTTCCGCGGCAAACTTGGAGAAGGTGACATTGACCTCGTCCGTTGTGTCGATCGGCGAAAGCGCTTTTGCTTATACTCCCGATTTGAAAGAGGTAAACCTCTATGACAGCTCCGTTGAGAGCGTCAAAAAAAATACCTTTGCGGGCAGCGGAATAAAAGAGATAGCTTTACCCGATACCTGTACCGCTATTGGCGACAACGCGTTTGCAACGTGTAGCGAGCTTAACAAGATAGCGATCCCCGACAGCGTTGCTGAAATCAGCGGCAGCGCCTTTCGCAACAGTCCCGATGTTGTGATATACGCGACGGTTGACAGTTATGCGGTCGCATACGCCAAGAAGCATAAGATCGACTATGTATGCACCGACGAGCCTGACCCCGTTCTCGGCGATGTGAATTGCGACGGAATTGTCAGCATCGGCGACGTGACCGAGCTCCAGCAGCATATTTCCGATTTGATCAAATTGAATAATAATGCGCTGCTTAAGGCTGACGTCGATAAAAACGGAACGGTCGATGTAACTGACGCAACTGAGATACAAAAGTATCTCGCAAAGTTCGATGTTCCGTATCCGATAGGCGAAAGTATGATCATTGCTTAGAGCAACATAATAATCCGAAAAACAAATCAAATACAAAACAGCCTCTCGCAAAAACGCGGGAGGCTGTTGTTTCGCCAAAATATTTTTAATCCATTCTGATGAATTTTTTGATCGCCTTGATCGCTCTGTCAGCGGCAAGGTGCTTGAATTCTTCATAGTTTTCAGAGGTGTTGAACTTAAAGTCGTCGCTGATAGAGCGCAGGATAGCGAACGGTACCTTGTTCATATAGCAAACATGGCCAACAGCGGCGCCTTCCATCTCGCAGCAGAGAGCGTCAAACTCAAAAGCGATAAACTCGCGCTTGCCTCTGTATGTAATAAAGATATCGCCGGTCGCGATACGTCCTGTCATTACGTGTGAACCGAGCCCCTGACAGCATTCAACCAGCTTTTTGCAGGTGTCCTTGTCAGCCGGGATAGAGATCCTTTTTTCGTCGGTGAACCAGAGCTGTCCTCTCGGCTCGCCGAGCTCGGTGCAGTTGAAGTCGTGCTCAACGCAGTCAGTGGAGATAACTATATCGCCGATCGTCAGGTTCTTTGAAAGGCTTCCCGCGATACCCGAGTTGATGATAACGTCAGGATTGAACAGGTCGATCATGATCTGTGTGCCGACAGCGGCGTTGACCTTGCCGACTCCGCTCTCCAAAAGCACAACGTCCTTTTCAAAAATCTTACCGCTTGTAAACTCAAGCCCCGCCTTTTTTGTGATTTCGGGGTTTTCAAGCAGCTCTTTAAGTCCGTCCACTTCGATTTTTAAAGCGCAAATAATACCAATCATTTATAAGCTCCTCTCAGATTTATTATTTTTAATTAAAAGCTCCGCCGCGCAGGGCAATAGAGCCTGATATATAAAGTATATTGCCGCAGGATACGGCAAACTTGCTTTTGCATTTTTAGTATACCACGTTGTTTTTGATTGTTCAACAGTTTTTTGATTACTATTGAAAAACTTTTTGTTTTGGCTTATAATGGTATTATCAATTTTTTATACGGAGATTTATTATGAAGGTGTTTTTTACAATATTGATTTGCAAGCTGCTCCGCTTTGTCGGAGGGTTAATCGGCAAGGGCAGCAGCCTGCCCGGCCAGGTCGCGCTCAAAATATGCCCCGATATCCTCGGCAGGGTAGAGCTGCCCGAGTTCATCATCGCCGTGACTGGCAGCAACGGCAAGACCTCTACGGTCGAGATGATCGCCCACATTTTGCAGAAGAACGGCAGGACGGTCTCGTGGAACCGCGAGGGCTCTAACCAGATCGAGGGCGTCACCACGCTCGTGCTCGGAAGCTCAACGATGTCCGGCAAGGTCAAGAGCGATATTTTGCTTATAGAGAGCGACGAGCGTTTCGCGCGGTATACGTTCAAGTACATCAAGCCCACGCATTATGTCATCACGAACCTCTACCGCGACCAGCTCACGCGCAACGGCCATCCCGAATGGGTGTATGACGCTATCGCCGACAGCATTTACGACGGAACTCAGCTTATCCTCAACGCCGACGATCCGCTCGTTTCCCGCTTCGGGCTAAACAGGGAGGACGTTATCTGGTTCGGCGCGGACAAGCTCTCTACCGATACCGAAACCCTTGTCAGCGCGTATAACGACGGAGCGTATTGCCCCGTCTGCAAGGCTCCTATGACCTACAGCACCTACCACTACAACCATATAGGCCACTTCAAGTGCACAAAATGCGACTACATGCGCCATGATACAGAGTATACCATCACCGCCGTTGATCTTGACAAAGGCGTTATGGAGATCGACGGAAAGTATCAGATCACGCTTGCGCTCAAATCGCTTTACAATATCTACAACATCCTTTCGGCTTACACCGTGGCTCGGATAGTCGGCGTCGACGGCGAGGAGATCGCCCGTGATATGAGCGACTACGTCCTCAAAAACGGCAGGGTAATCACATTTGACCTCGGCGGAAGGCAGGGAACCTTGCTCACCTCAAAGCACGAGAACAGCATTTCTTACGACCAGAGCCTGCGCGTAGCCGCCGCTTATAAGGAAGGCTGCGACGTTATGATAATCGTTGACGCGGTAAGCAGAAAGTACTTTACAAGCGATGTTTCGTGGCTGTGGGATATCGACTTCGATATGCTCAACTCACCGAATGTCGGCGAGATAGTCCTCGCCGGCAAGTACGTCAACGACCTCGGAATGAGGTTCTCCTTCACGGATATACCGGGCGATAAGATACAGCTGTTCGAGGATATCAATGAAGCGGTCGACTACCTTGACAACGGCAGCACAAGGTACATCTACGCGATTACCTGCTTCTCGGACAAGGGCAAATTTTTGGCGAAGGTAAAGGGTGAGTGATATGAAAATTCTGCATCTTTATTACGATATTATGAACCTGTACGGCGACTACGGCAACGTAAGCGTGCTCGAAAGACTGCTGACCCAAAGCGGCGCCGACTGTGAGGTCGTGAAAAAATCGCTCGGCGACAGCTTTGATTTTGACGATTGCGATTTTGTCTTTATGGGTTCGGGAACGGAACGTAACCAAAAACTCGTGCTCGAGGATTTTATGAAGCATAAGGAAGCATTTTCTGATTATATCGAGAGCAACAGGCCCGCGCTGTTTACGGGCAACTCGTTTGAGATGCTCGGCAAGAGCATAACCGACTGCGAGGGCAAAGCGTATGACGGACTCGGTCTGTTTGGATTTTTTACGATCGAGCAGAACAAAAAGCGAATGACTGCCGACGCGGTTTTTGATTCGGAGTTTTTGGAGAAGACTTTGGTCGGATTTATCAACAAATGCTCTGAGGTTTTCGGAGTAGAACGCCATGCCTTTACGGTCAGGCGCGGACTTGCCGACAACAGTGACGAAAAGTACGAGGGCATAAAATACAACAACTTCATCGGGACCCACCTCACCGGACCCGTGCTTGTAAAGAACCCGCATTTTGCGGAATACTTTGCAAAAATAATCCTCGGCAAAGATCCGAATACCGATTGCCTTGAATTCTCAAAAAAAGGATATATTATAACGCTGAGTGAGCTTAATAAAGAACAACAGCCGTAATACGGGGAACGGGTATGAGTAATTTTCAAAAAGTAAAATCGTCAAGGGTAGTCTATCTGGATTATTTAAGGATTATCGCCGCGTTTTTTATCGTGGTGATCCATGTTTCTACAATGAACTGGAGCAATCTTTCCCCGAATTCAACGGAATGGAACATAAAAAATATTTATGACGGAATCTCAAGATTCGGGGTGCCCGTGTTTGTTATGATAAGCGGCTCGTTGTTTTTGGACAGGGAATACACTTATAAACAGCTTTTTAAAAAACATATTTTGAAAATTGCCGTTATCTTTCTTTTGTGGTCGGCGTTTTACGCGGTGGTACCGTATATAAGACACAAAGAAATGCTTACGCCTCAGGCGGTCGCGGGTAGGATGTTTGACGGCCACTCTCATCTCTGGTTTTTGATTATGCTCATCGGTCTTTACCTTATCGTTCCTTTTCTGAGGAAGATTGCTGAACATGAAGCGCTCGCAAAAGCGTTTGTTGCTTTAGCTTTCGTTTTCGGTTTTATGCTGCCTCAGATAATTGAG
>JBGULZ010000077.1:0-4987 GCA_045116595.1 Ruminococcus sp.
AAGTCTTGTAAACCAGAGCTACAATCCGTTCTTGTATTTCAGATTCTGATCGTTGCGGCGAAAACGCATATACGCGTTTCCGTGTGTAACAACAAAATTTCTATGGTGATCAAATGGAAAATAAAAAGAATCCGATGGATTCATCGGAAAAATTATATAAAGCCTCCGAGCCGAAGCCGAATACAAAAAGCGGCAAGCTCCGTTTTGCGCCCGCTGTCGTCTTTGTTTTCGTTATCTTTGCTTTGGCGATTTGGTTTATTGTAAATCCAAAGCTCGATTACAGCCCTGCGGAAAAACGCTATCTTCAGGACTTCCCCGAGGCGAATGTCGATACCGTGCTTAGCGGCAAATTCGGCGCCGAATTTGAAAAGTATTTTGCGGATCATTTTCCCGTAAGGCAAACATGGGTCGGGTTGAACGCGTACTACACTCTTTCAACGGGCGTGAACGGTCAAAACGGCGTTTATCACTGCGCTGATGATTACCTTATCAACATACCCGTGGACGCCGAGAATAATATAAAAAAGAATGTCGGAACGCTTGCTGATTTCAAAAAGAAGATCGGCGACACTCCGATGACCGTAATGTTCGCGCCGTCAACGGGATATATCGCAAACGATAAGCTGCCTGTGATACACGACAGCTACAACGATGATAAATATCTTGACGAGTCCGCAAAGACGCTCGCGGAAAGCGGCGCAGATTTTGTTGATCTGCGCGAAACCTTCAAGCAAAAGTATGCCGAAGGCGAGCAGCTTTACTACCGCACCGACCATCACTGGACGACCTTGGGCGCGTATGACGCTTATGTAAAGCTCTGCGAGCAGCTCGGAACTCAGCCCGTTCCAAAGGAAACCTTTGTTATTCAAAGCTACGAGGGCTTTTATGGCACGACCTATTCAACAAGCGGTTTTTGGCTGACAAAGCCCGACTCGATACAGATTTATAATAATCCGAAAAATACCGAGGAAAATATCACCTTAAAAATCGTTGAGGGCAAAAAAGAGGACGTATATCACTCAATGTATTTTTACAACCACCTTGATGAGGACGATAAGTATCCTGTGTTTATCGACGGCAATCACGCCTATACCGAGATTTGCAATTCAAACGCCAAGGGCGGAACGGTCCTGTTGATAAAGGACAGCTTCAGCCACAGCCTCGCGCCGTTCTTAGCCGAGAATTACAGCCGGGTCATCCTTATCGACCCGCGCTACTATAAGCTCAGCGCGTCAAAGCTGGTAGAGCAGACAAAGCCCGAACACGTTATCGCGCTTTACAGCATCGACAACATCGCCACAGACACCGATATCGTTTGGCTGCAGTAAAAAACGGTCAAGAGATGAAAATATTACACTGCGCAGATTTTTAAGCAAAGTCTGCGCGGTGTTTTCTGGTTATTAGCAAAAATAAAAATCCTTAACACATCCGAAACAAAGAGGAAAACTATGAAAAGCAAAGCTCTAAAAAAATATATAAACGGCAATCAGCTTAAGCTGATCGCGATAATCGCAATGACTGTCGATCACCTTACGTGGGCGTTTTTCCCGGGATTCCAAAAGGTATGGTGGGTGATCGCTCTGCATATTATCGGCAGGCTGACCGCGCCGATAATGTGGTTCTTTATCGCCGAGGGCTGTTTTTATACGCACAATAAACGCAAGTATCTGTCACGGCTTTTGATTTTTGCGGTGATCTCGCATTTCGCTTATGATTTTGCGTTCGGTATCCCGTTCTTTGATCTGTCCGCAGGAGTGCTCAACCGCACGAGCGTGATGTGGTCGCTCTTTCTGGCGGCGGTAGTTATTTTTGCAACACATATAAAGAATATATCCACGGTGTGGAAGTACGTTATCATCTTCGGCGCCTGTATCCTTGCGCTGCCGTCCGATTGGTCGTCGATCGCGGTAATGGCGCCGTTCTTCATTTACGAGCACAGGGGAAACTTCAAAAGACAGGCGATCGACATTATATTTTGGACGGCGGTCTACGCGGCGGTCTACTTCTTCGCGATAGATAAGCTTTACGGTATACTTCAGATGTTCACCTTTATTTCGATCCCGTTCTTGTTCCAATACAACGGCGAGCGCGGAAGCTGGAAGGGAATGAAATGGCTGTTCTATATTTATTACCCGGCGCATTTGATCATTATCGGGATAATCAGGATCATTTTGCACGGAAATATAGCGCTTATCGCGTGACACGCGTCGTGTCGCTGATGTGACGGAGCGATTCTTTACTTTTTTACACCTATCTGTTACTTTCAAAGTGTAAAACGCAAACGAAAGGACAGATGATATGAAAGCAAAAAGAGTCTTATTGACCGGCGTCGGTATGCTTGCAGCGTTTGCTGTGTGGACGTTTTTGATTATCAGCGTCGATGTTCAAAACGTCGGACAGCGCGGAACAGCGGTCGGATTTGCGGCGTTCAATACTTGGTTCCATCAGCTCACGGGTGTAAATATGCAGCTTTATACCGTAACGGATTGGCTCGGGCTGGTTCCGATCACAGTATGTATCGGCTTTGGTGTTTTCGGTTTTGTTCAGCTGATACGCCGCAGAAGCCTGTTTAAGGTCGATCCCGATATCATACTTTTGGGAGTTTACTATATTTTAGTGATCGCGGCGTATTTAGTATTTGAGATGATACCGATAAACTACCGTCCGGTGCTGATAGACGGTTTTATGGAGGCGTCCTATCCGTCATCAACAACGCTTTTGGTATTATCGGTAATGCCGACTTTGATTTTGCAAATAAAACGAAGGTGCAAAAGCAAAACCGTAAGATGTATAGTGTACGCCTTTGCGGTATCTTTCTCGGCGTTTATGGTGATCGGCAGACTGGTCGCGGGCGTTCACTGGGCAACGGATATAATAGGTTCGGTTTTGCTGAGCTTTGGATTATTTGAGCTTTATCACGCAGCGGTGCTTTTCATTGATAAGAGGAAAGAAAATGGAATTTAACGAAAAATTGCAGGATTTAAGAAAAAGCAGGGGACTCACGCAGGAGGAGCTTGCAAAAGAGCTTTATGTATCGAGAACAGCGGTTTCAAAATGGGAATCGGGACGAGGATATCCAAGTATCGATTCCTTAAAAGAGATCTCACGCTATTTTTCAGTGTCGATAGACGAGCTGATTTGTTCCGATGAAATAATCGCGGCGGCAGAAAACGAAAAGCGCGAAACAATAAGCAAATACACCGCACTGATCTGCGGCTTGCTCGATATCCTGACGGCGCTGCTGCTGTTTATCCCCGTATTCGGAAACGGAGAAAACTCAACCGCGGTACCGCTGTTCGGCTTGACCGAAACCGCACTGTGGATCATAGTTGTTTACGCCGTAATAATCGGAATTACTGTGCTGAACGGGATCGGCGCGGTGATAATCAGCCGTTTTGACAAGCCTGTCTGGAACAAGCACCGTCTTGTCACAGGCGTTGCGTTATCCGTGATCGCCGTATTATTGTTTATTGTCACACGGCAGCCGTATGCAGGGCTTATCTGCTTTGCTATATTGATTGTGAAAGGATTCTTGTTAATAAAGAAAGGCGTATAAATAACCAAGCATAACAAAAGCGGACAGCCTGAACTGTCCGCTTTGTTGTTTAGTTACTTATTTATATTGTTTCTATCATCAAAAAGCTCTGCGGCATCATATGTATTCTGCCGTCCTTTATCTCTGCCGAGCCGAGCTTATAGATAACGTCGCCTGCAAATTTAGTGTCGATCTCATATTCGCTGTCGAGCGGATTAAAGAACATAACAAGCCCGCCCCTGCGGTATGCAAAGGGTATTTTATCCTCCTCGTGCATAAACTCGAGCTCGCCGTTGCCCCGGAGATCCGGGTACTTGTGCCTAAGCGCGATCAAGTCAGTAACCACCCTGTAAATGCTGTCGGGATCGTCCTTTTGGTTTTCGACCGTCGGCGCGTCGCCGCTTTTGTCAACGGGAAGATACGGCTCGTCGCTCTCGGAAAAGCCGAGGTTTTTGCCGCTGTTCCACTGCATCGGAGTACGCGAGCCCGTGCGGGAGAATCCGCCCTCTTTGCTCACCAGATCATCCTGATAGCGCATACCAAGCTCATCGCCGTAATAGAGGAACGGCACGCCCGGCATTGTAAAGATAAACGCGTTTACAAGCTTTATCGCCTGCTTGTCAAGATAAGCGGTGACGCGCGGCATATCGTGATTGTTTGTCATAAAGCTGATATAACCGTTGTCCTTTGTTTGGTTATATCTGGGCAGATACTCATCCAAAAAGCCCTGCAGATCGCCCTTGCCGTTCTTGTTGAATATCGCTTCATCGCCCCAATAGCCCGCGCGGAAGAGCTTGCAGTACCCGTTATCGACATGGTCGAGGTAGAAATCCATATGGAATCCGCCGTCGTTAATCGCGCGCTGAGGCCAGCACCACTCTGCTACCATAGCGGCCTCGGGGTATTCTTTGTCGAGCATTTCTCTTATTCCGCGCCAAATCTTTGCGGTAGCGACTTTGTCGTCGTCATTTTTGACGAGGGAATCCGCCATATCCACGCGGAAGCCGTCGGCGCCCTTGTCGAGCCAGAAGCGCATAATATCCTTTATCGCTTCGATCGTCTTTTGGCAGTCGGGATGGTTTGGACGCAGCTGCCAGTGAGGATGGGTGATTTTGGCAAAGCCGTAATTAAGCGCGGGCTGAGAGCTGAAATAATTCACCATATAGTTGCCGTTGCGCTCACAAATTCCGCACATCATCCTGTATTCGGGCGGAGCGTCCCATACGTTTTTTGTGAAGATATAGCGGTTTGTAAATTCGTTCTTTTCTGCCTTTTTTGCCTCTAAAAACCACGGGTTAGTGTCGGATGTATGGCCGGGCACAAGGTCGAGCAGGATCTTTATTCCCCTTGCGTGAGCCTCGTCAAAAAGCTCGACCAGATCCTCGTTCGTGCCGTAGCGCGGAGCTACGCGCTTGTAGTCGCGAACGTCGTAACCCGCGTCCATAAACGGAG
>JBGULZ010000078.1:0-3197 GCA_045116595.1 Ruminococcus sp.
GCGGGTTCGTGATAAGGGTTGAATAGCCCTCCGGCTGAACATAGTCCTTTATGTCCCTGAGCGAAAAGCTTATCCTGTCGCCGACTCCCGCGATTTTAGCGTTTTGTTCGGCGGTTTTGAGCGCTTCGGGGTCGATATCATATCCCTCGGCACGGAAGGTACAGTCAAGATTTTCCCTTGACTTAGCGAGCTCGCGCTCCTGTTCAAAGACTCCTTCGGGAACACAGCTCCATTTTTCGCAGGAAAAATATCTGTTTATCCCCGGGGCTATTTTCAGCGCCTTTTGCGCGGCTTCTATCAAAATAGTGCCGCTGCCGCACATCGGGTCGATCACAAAATGGTTTGGTCTTACCCTCGCGAGCTCAGCCATAGCCGCCGCTAAGGTCTCCTTTATCGGCGCCTCATTTGAGTCGGCGCGGTATCCCCTTTTGTGGAGTCCCGCTCCCGAGGTGTCGAGCATAATGCTGACCCTGTCCTTCAAAATCAAAAACTGTATTTGGTGCACCGGTCCCGTCTCTTCAAACCAAGAGAGCATATAGCGGTGCGAAAGCCTTTCCGCGACAGCTTTTTTGATTATCTTCTGGCAGTCGGGAACGCTCATCAGCTTTGAGCTCAGGCAGCTTCCCTTTACCGGGAAGGCGTCGGACATTCCGATGAAGCTTTCCCACTCGATATTTTTGACGTTCTCAAACAGCATATCAAAGTCAGTCGCCTCGAACTCCGCGAGCAAAATCAATATCCGCTCGGCGTAACGCGAGTTTATGTTCGCTTTTGCCATGGTCGAAAAATCGCCGTCAAAAAGCACCCTGCCGTTTTCGGCGCGGACATTTTCTATTTCCAAAAATTTAAGCTCATTCGCGCACAAGCCCTCGAGTCCGAAGATGCACGGCGCGGTAAAAGTCATATCCATAATATGTATTCCTTACAGAAAATAAGGGCGGACAGAAGTCCGCCCCATAGCGTTTTTAGTCGTTTGCGGGTTCAAGCACACCGTAGTTTCCGTCGGCGCGCTTATAAACAACGTTTACCTCTGAGGTATCAGCGTTGATGAACATATAGAAATCGTGGTTTACCATATTCATCTCAAGGATAGCCTCGTCAACGGTAACGGGCTTAACGAGCACCTGCTTTTTGCGAACAACGTTGTACTCTTCCTCCTCGGGCTCTTCCTCAACGGGAAGGTCAGCGATGATGGTTTCGATGTTGCCGGACTTGATGCGTTTTTCGAGCCTTGTTTTGTTTTTGCGGATCTGGCGCTTTAAGATCTCGATATCGCGGTCAAGCGCGTCGTTCATCTCGGGCATTGTGCTCTCCGCGCGGTAAACCATAGAATGATCGCGGATGGTGATCTCTACGGTCTGGCGGTTCTTTTCAAGGGTGACAACAACATTTGCGGTAGCGTCCTCCGAAAAGAGCTTGTTGAATTTTGCAAGCTTTTTTTCAACTCTTTCCTTGAAATTGTCTCTGAGGTTGACTTTTCTTGCTGTGTAGGTGATTTTCATTAAAATTGCCTCCCTTTTTAACATTTCCGAATTTGTCGCCTATGCTTTTGTCCGGAAACGTTTTATATTTATTTTTTAACCAAGTCAAAAAACTTGATCATTCAATGTTGCGTTATGCTCCCGCTGATGGTCACCTTCTGCCGTTGCCGTTGCCGCGGCGGCTGTAACCCCGGCTTTCTCCGCGCTTGAGGTCGGATATCTTGTCCTCGCTTGTCTGCTTGAACCTCGACATCATATCCTCAAAGCTTGACGGCGCTGCCTTGCGGGTGCTCTGCCACTCAAAATCCCCCGGTGATGTTACCGGCGGAGCGGGCTTGTAGGGCTCTCTTTTGGGGCGTTCGTTCTTTTTATACGGCTGCTTTGCTTTTGCTCTCGGCTTTTGCTGATCCTTCGGCAATGCCTGCTTCATAGAGAGCTTGATTTTGCCGTTTTCTATCGCGAGAACCTTTACATTTACGGTGTCTCCCACCTTGACATAATCGCTGATCTCGTTGATATATGTCGGCGCGACCTCCGATATATGTACCATACCTGTTTGTGAATCGGGAAGATCGACAAACGCGCCGAACTTTGTAATTCCCGAAACCTTGCCTTCTAAAATCATTCCGACTTCAAGTGCCATAAAATTTTTGTACCCCTATCCCGGCCACGCGACCGGTTTTTAACCTTTCTGCCCTATTGTTCGCCTGCGACGTTGATGAAGATCCTCTCTCCCTCGCCGACATAGCCAAGATCCTCCTTGGCGATTTTTTCCATATATTCCGAAAGCTGCTCGCCTTCATAGCCGCGCACCTTTTCAAGATACTGAGACTGGATCTCAACAACATTAATCTGCTGTTGGAGCTCGCTGAGCTCCGCCTTTTTTTCTGCTATCTGAACGTTTTGGTTGATTATGGTTATCACAGCGTAAAACGCGAAGCCGATAGCGGCGAGATAAAGCAGGATATATCTTTTTTTCCGTTTTTTCTTAACGGGCTTGACTTCCTTCGGGCCCTGATCGCCGGGATTCTCTGCGCGGTCGCCGTCAAAGTCAAGGTTTTCCTTTTCTTTTACGTTTTCTGCCATACTTATTCCTTCTGTTTCTATTACAAAAATTTGTACTCAAATTCCTTTTTCCAAACAATACTATTCTACCAAATATATTATACAATATTTCACAACCAATTTTCAATAGCTTTTTTGCAATTATTTTAATTTTTGTTAAAATTGCCGCAATTATCCTTCTTGCCGTCCGAAATATGGGTTTAAGTATTCTTTGAAGCACCCTGCCTATTGTCAGCCTGTATATAAAAAAGCCAATAAGACACCCGAAAACTACATAAACTCTGATATACCCGTCAAGGTATCCCAGCGAAAAAAAGAATATACACAAAGTACAGCAGAGCATATAGAGGATATCGAGCGTTATTACCGCGGCTTTTTTCACAGAAAAGGTATAGCGCAAAAGCGCGAGCGCTCCGTATATAGCGCCTAAAGCCGCGCCGAGCGGTATTGAGTACAAAAAAGCGGTCGACTGCTGCGCAAAGCTTAGCTCCATACGCTTACCTGAACAGCTTTGAGAGCTTTGACTTTGTCGCTGAGCCGATGTACTGCATAGCGCTTACCTTTCCCTCGATGCAGACGTCGCCGGTGTCGAGATTGAGCTTTTCGATATGCAGGGCGCTGCCCTTTATAACAAGCGTGCCGTCCGCAGTC
>JBGULZ010000079.1:0-11810 GCA_045116595.1 Ruminococcus sp.
CACCTTGCTTTTGTCGATCGCTACTCCGCTGGTAGCGTTGCCTTGTGGATCGGCGTCCACAAGAAGCACCTTCCTGCCCTGTAAACCGAGGCAGGCGGCAAGATTAACTGCGGTCGTGGTCTTTCCCACCCCGCCTTTTTGGTTTGATATTGCAATAATTTTAGCCACAGACTTCAAATCCTTATAATTAATTTCTTTAAGATTATATCATAAACGGGTCCGATTTTGAAGAGGATTTAAATAATTTTTGAAAATTTTTATCTTTTTATGTTTCACGTGAAACATTTTTGCATTTAAAAGCAAAAAGACGCGCAAAACTGCGCGCCTTTTCGCAAGGGGTTAGATAAGGAAATGGGTATGAGTGGATTGGGCTTGCGCCCAAAGTGGAAAGTAAGTTTGTTTTAAGCGGATTTTTCCGCCCGATCGATTTGCGACTTGGGAATACGTATTGTGTATTCGATAAAATTTTCTGTGTCAGTTTTAACAGATTGTGCGTCTATTCCCGACAATCGCATAGTGTCGATCGCTTTGTTGATGGAGTTCAGAAAAATACGTAAGTCTTTTATCACCGCTTTGCTTTTTCCCCTCTGCTTTTCGGGCTTTGGGTCATTGTGTGTATAAATGCCGACAAGTTCTTCGGTTCGGGCGACATTGAGGTTGTCCGAAATTATTTTTGACAAAACCTCCCGCCTTTTTTCTTCGTTCTCAATTCTGAGGAGCGATCTTGCGTGCCGCTCTGTAAGTCCCGCATTTTCTATCCACTCCTGCTCCTCATAGCTCAGTTTTAATAATCTGAGCTTATTAGCTATCGTGGACTGTGTCTTTCCTAACTTTGCCGCCGCCTGTTCTTGGGTAAGTCCGTAGCGCCTTATCAGTCTTGAAATCCCGCGAGCCTCCTCGAACATTCCGAGGTCGGCCCGCTGGAGATTTTCAAGAAGAGCATATACGGCAGATTCTTTATCAGAACATTTGACAACAATGCACGGAACGCGTTTCAATCCGGCTAAGATAGCAGCTCGCAAACGCCTTTCTCCGGCGACAAGCTCATACTCGGTCGTGCTCACTTTTCTTACGGTGAGGGGTTGCAGGATCCCGTTTTCCGCAATCGAGCGCGACAGAGCCGACAGCTCGTCCTCGTTAAAATGCTTGCGGGGCTGGGCTTTGTTTGGCCGAATTTTTATTATTGGTATTTCAGATATTGTGTTTTCACTTTTTACCAAAAAATTCAACCGCATCACCTTTGTCAGCATCAGGGAATTTGTTCCGTCCCTGTGCATTTATAGTATCACAAAAGGTGTGCGGTTAATGTCGTATCTTGTATTAAATTTTTAGATTGTTTTGGTTAATCAAAGAGAATATTGTCGATTATAAAGGCTTGGCTTTTATTTTTCCGTTTTGCCTCGGATATTTATCGGGCGTCGGTTGAACCTTCTCTATTACAACAAGCGTTCTGCTTCCGCTGTTTTCGGGAAGATCGAATTTATAAACGTTATTTTTCTTTCCGCCGAGGGTTTGTATCGCTTTAGAGGCGTTCATGATTTCGTCGTCGGACTCTCCGCCCTTGAACGCGATAAAGCTGCCCGAAAGTCTGACATACGGAAGACAATATTCACAAAGAACGTTGAGCTGCGCTACCGCTCTTGAAACAGCAAAATCATAGCACTCTCTTAAATTAATGTTCTGTCCTCCCTCTTCCGCTCTGGAATGTATCAGCTGAGCGTCTAAACCGAGATTTTCAATTACGTCTTCAAGGAAAACAAGTCTTTTGTTAAGACTGTCGAGCATAGTTAATTTAATGTCGGGTCTGGCGATTTTTAATACCAAGCCCGGGAACCCCGCTCCCGTTCCAACGTCAATGATACTCGCGTTATTCGGAATATCAACATAATTCAAAACAGAAAGACTGTCTGCAAAATGCTTTATTGCTACATCCTTTGGTTCGGTTATCGCAGTGAGATTCATCTTCTCATTCCAACTGACAAGGAGCTTGAAATATGTTTCGAGTTGACTGAGTTGTTCTTCGGATAATTTTATTTTAAATTCCTTAACTGCAGATAAAATATATTCCTTTATATCCATAATCATCCTCGGTTCTTGTTTGTCGCGAGCCAAATCAAAAGTACGCTGATGTCCGCGGGCGATACTCCCGAGATACGGGAAGCCTGTCCTATGTTGAGCGGCTTGATTTTATTAAGCTTTTCCTGCGCCTCTAATCTCAATCCCGCGATAGTTGTATAATCAAAATCAGTCGGCAAGAGTTTATTTTCGAGCTTCTTTACTTGCTCGACCTGCTTTAACTGTTTTTGAATATAACCTTCGTACTTTATTTCTACCTCTATCTGCTCAATCAGACTTTGATCTAAATCGGGACAATCGGGGTCTATTTGTTTTATAACATCATACCCAATTTGCGGACGGCGGAGAAGGTTTATCTCCCTGATTCCGGTTGTGACGGGTGATGTTTCACGTGAAACAAGCAGCTCGTTAAGCTTATCGGTCGGAGCGGCAGTGGTCAATTCAAGCCTTTTTATCTCTTTTCTTTTAAGCTCCTGCTTAGCTAAAAACTTTTCATATCGTTTTTCGCTGATGAGTCCAAGCTCGTAGCCCGTCGGGGTAAGTCTTTCATCGGCATTATCCTGACGGAGTATCAGCCTGTATTCGCTGCGTGAGGTCATCATTCTGTACGGCTCGTTTGCGCCCTTTGTTACAAGGTCGTCAATAAGCGTGCCGATATATGAATTAGCCCTTGTCAGCACAAATGGCTTTTTGCCGAGAACCTTGTGCGCGGCGTTAACTCCCGCGACAAATCCCTGCGCGGCGGCTTCTTCATATCCCGAGCTTCCGTTGAATTGACCTGCTCCGAACAAGCCTTCAAAATCTTTAAATTCAAGAGTGGCTTTCATTGCTGTCGCGTCAACGCAATCGTATTCGATCGCGTACGCGGGACGCATCATAACACAATTTTCAAGTCCTTTTATCGTGCGGTAAAATTTCAGCTGAACCTCCTCCGGCAGCGAGCTGCTCATTCCCTGAAGGTACATCTCCTCTGTGCTCTCACCGCAAGGCTCAATAAACAGTTGATGTCTGGGCTTATCCTTAAAGCGCATTATCTTATCTTCAAAACTCGGACAATAGCGCGGACCAACGCCCTCTATCCTACCCGCGTACAACGGCGAACGGTGGATATTTTCAAGGATGACCTGCTTTGTTTTATCGTTAGTCCAAGTTATGTGGCAATCCACCCTGTTCTCCCCAAGGCTTTCTGTTTCATAAGAAAACGGCTGCGGCGGCTCGTCGCCCTTTTGCACTTCCAAGTCAGAAAAATCAATTGATCGCCTGAGCATTCGCGCGGGTGTTCCCGTCTTGAATCTTCTTAGCGGAAGTCCGAGCTCATTTAGACTTTTACCCAACTTTGTCGCGGGGAAAATTCCGTCGGGTCCACTCTCATAGCTTACTTCGCCGACGTAGATCCTACCGCCGAGGTATGTACCCGTAGCGATAATAACTGTTTTACATTTATAAACCGCGAGCATCTGGGTTTTAAGCTCGTAACCCACGTCAGTCTTTTTTATATCTGTTATTTCAGCCTGCCTGAGTTCAAGATTATCCTGAAGCTCGAGCTTATGCTTCATTGTATCCGAATATTTTCTGCGGTCGATTTGTGCGCGCAGTGAATGTACCGCGGGTCCTTTTCCGCGGTTGAGCATACGCGACTGCAAAAAGCACTCGTCGGCGGTCTTGCCCATCTCTCCGCCGAGCGCGTCAATCTCGCGCACAAGATGACCCTTAGCCGTTCCGCCTATTGACGGATTGCAGGGGCAGTTGCCCACAGCATCCATATTAATTGTAAAAACAGCGGTGTTACATCCGAGCCTTGCCGCGGCGAGCGCCGCCTCTATTCCGGCGTGACCCGCGCCGATAACGGCAACGTCATATTCACCTGCAAAATAATCCATAATTTTTTCCTCTTATTTTCCCACACAGAAGTTGTGGAAAACTCTGTCAATAACCTCGTCACTCGTTCTCTCTCCCGTCATTTCCAAAAGCTCGGAAATAGCGTCTTCAAGAGAAACCGTTACCGCGTCATAGGTCAGTCCCATATCAAGGGCTTCTTTTGCCTCTTTAACGGATTTGAGGGCATTGCTCACGTTTGAACGCTGACGCTCGTTTGATAGGATGCCCTCGCTTGGGTTGAGATTTTCCGTACCTGCGATTTTTTCGACCGCTGAGATTATATTCTCTCTGCCCTCTCCTTTCGCGGCAGAAATATATACTATATTGTTTATTTTAGATTCTATCTTGTTTATTTCAAGCTTATTATCTAAATCTGTCTTATTGATTACTGCAATCGTAGGAACCTCAGCGGATAGATCTAACAGCTTATAGTCGTCCTCATCAAGAGTCTGACTGTTATCAAAAACCGCGAGTAAAAGTCCGCACTGTTCCAAACGCTTTTTTGCCCGGTCGACGCCGATTTTTTCAACCGCGTCATCGGTATTTCTGAGCCCCGCGGTATCACTTAATCTGAGGATAACATCGCCGACCACGACTGTATTCTCAACAACATCCCTTGTTGTTCCGGGAATGTCGGTGACGATACTCTTCTCGCTGCCCGAGAGCAAATTCATCAGCGTGCTTTTTCCAACGTTCGGACGGCCGGCGATAACGGTATCTATTCCCTCTTTTACCGCCTGACCGATATCGTATGTGGAGAGTAAATTTTCAAGCTCGGCAATAGCGTTGTCACAGGTAGACAGAATCATTTCATCATCTACCTCTGCGATATCCTCCTCGGGATAATCAGCCCAAGCAGACAGATGAGCGGTAAGCGAAAGCAGATCATCCTTGACCGAACTTATTCTCTTTCTGAGCGCGCCTTCCTTTACGCACATAGCGGAACGCGCCGCGCTTCGGCTTTTTGCGGTGATGATATCAATGACCGCTTCCGCCTCGGTAAGGTCTATTTTTCCGTTGAGAAATGCTCTTTTTGTAAACTCGCCGGCTTCTGCCGGAACAGCACCCGCGTCAAGAACAGCTCTTAATACCTGCTTTGTGATATACACTCCGCCGTGGCAGGAAAGTTCTACAACATCCTCGCCGGTATAGCTGTGCGGAGCCTTAAAAACAAGTGCTACTGCCTCGTCAAGTTCCTCATTATTATATATTATTTTTCCGTAAGCCGCGGTGTAGCCCTTCATATCAACCAGTTTTTTTGAATTAATATTTTTAAATACCTTGTCGGCGATCATAGCGGAGTCGCTGCCCGAAATTCGGATGACTCCGACTCCCCCTTCGCCCTGGGCTGTGCTTATTGCGGCGATAGTTTTATTATCTTTCATATCATCAATCATCAGAAAAAGGGCGGAAATAAATCCGCCCTGATCGTTTAAACTTATTTATCAATTCTTCCGTAAAGTCCGCCTGTCTCTCCGCCCTCATTAAGCGGAACTCTGTCGGGATTTACCGGAGCACTTTTTGAGCGGTTGTTTGAGTTGTAAGAACGCTTTGAACCGCCTCTGCGATTGTTATTATATCCGCCCCTGCGGTTGCCCTTTGACTTGGGGTCGGGTCCGATAACAACGTGGCGTGCCGCGCCCTCTCCCTCACTCCAAGAAATAGCTCCGTTGACCTTCTGAACAGAAGTGTGGATGATCCTTCTCTCATAGGGATTCATAGGCTCAAGACTTGTCTTTTTGCCGGTCTTTATCGCCTTGAAAGCGAGCTTTCTGCCGAGATTTTCAAGAGTTTTTTCTCTCTTTTCACGGTAGTTGCCTGTGTTGACCGTTACCTTTATATAAGGGTCTTCGCTGTGATTTGCAACAAGGCTGGTAAGGTACTGCAAAGCGTCGAGGGTCTCTCCTCTTCTGCCAATAACAAAACCTACATCTTCGCCTGATAAATTGAATTCGACCGAGCCTTCTTCGCTCTTCTTTTCAATTTCTATTCCCGAAAGCATCATTTTATCGAGAACTTCCTTTAAGAATTTCTCCGCTTTTTCTTCGGGAGTATCTTTGATAGTTATTTTTACCTTTGCAGGTGAGCCGCCGAAAAGACCGAACTTTTTCTTTTCCGCTCTCTGGATAAGCTCAAACTCAACTTCGTCTGTCTCATCAAGACCTAACTGTCTTTTCGCGTCGTTCAGAGCTTCAAGCTCGGTATCGCCGACGCCGATTATTTCTTTTAACATAACTTTCTTTTCTCCTGTTTTCCGCGATTCGGAATGAAATTATTTTTTCTTCTTGTTTTTGTTTTTGTTATTTGCAGGAGCAGCCTTTTCCTGCGGAGCGTAAACATACGGTACCTTTGCCTCGTTTTGGAACATCAAAGCTACGTGTCTTGCCTCATTTTTAGCGTTGATCTGTACGGGTCCGAGCAGCTTGGCAAGCACAACAGACTGAATCAGACTGAGCAGCGCGGATATTATCCAATAGAACGACATAGCCGCGGGAACGCTGTACGCGATATATGCCGAGAAAAGCGGCAAAGCATACATAACTACCTTCATACAGCCCTTTTGCTGGTTCATCTGGTTGTTTTGGTTTACTTTTTGCATTACGAACTGTGAACCTACATTGGAAAGGAAGCACAGTATGGGGAATAAGAGGTACCATGACCAAAAACCGAGATCCGCCGGGACCTGAAGCAGATCCACACTGCCGAATAAATCGAATCCGTTAGAGAACATATGGATTTTTTCAATATCAGCAGCATTAAAAAGCCCCTGAATAGTTTCTGTTTGTGAAATATTCGGGAAAATCCTTAAAAGCGCGATCTGTTGGTATGCGGGATTAGTGGCTGACGCGTATCCTGGGATCTGGTTAATATAAGCGACTGCGTCATTAACGTGATTTGAATCGATGTGAAGCGTGTTTGTAAGGGGATACGCAACGGCGTAAAATACGCCGAAAAGAACAAGCATCGGAACGATCATCGTAAGGCAGCCGCCCATAGGCTTTACTCCCTCTTTTTCGTAGAGCTTGTTCATCTCTTCCTGGAGAAGCTGGCGGTTGTTACCGTACTTTTCCTGAAGTTCTTTCTGTTTTTTTTGCAATCTTGCCGTGCCCGCCATCGACTTTTGCTGTTTGATGGAGAACGGGAACAGCACAAGTTTGATTACGATCGTAAATACAATGATCGCTATACCGAAATTCTGAAATACATAGAATAATGCCCAAAGCAAATATCCGAGAAAGTATCCGAGAAAACCGAGAACTTGCATAAATTTACCTCATCGCTGTTTTTTCTTTTTTTCCGGGACGGGATCATACCCTCCCTTGGCAAACGGATTGCAGCGCAAAATGCGCCATATCGTGAGCGCGCCGCCCTTTAGCGCACCGAAACGCTCTATAGCCTCCAGTCCGTACTGCGAACAAGTTGGAATGTAGATGCAGTGAGCTTTGGTATTAGGAGTTATTGCGGACTGATAAAACCTGATTAAAGCCAATAAAACTTTTTTCATAACAATCTACCGAAAGATCAATTTTACTTAAATAACACCCGCGGATTCAAGATGCTTTTGCATTGCTTTTTGCACAACCTGCGATTTTACAAAGGGTGTTTTTCCTCTCGCTACAAAAATGATATCGTAACCGGGCTTAAGTTTGTGATAAAGCTGATAATATGAGGCTCTTATAACTCGTCTTGCTCTTGAGCGCTTTACAGCGTTGCCAATTTTTTTTCCTGTTGTGATTCCGTATCTTACATTTGCCGATTTATTTTTTATTACATATGTAACAAGCACGGGGCTCACAAATGATTTTCCCCTGCGATATATTCTGGAAAAATCTCTGTTTTCCTTTACCGTAACATACTTGCTCATAATAATACCTCGGCAGAATAAATAAAGACTACATAAAAAAGCGTGCGCATCTTTCGTGTGCTCGCTTTTTTAATAAATTAAGTCATTCATTGATTCATTAGTAAGACAGTCTTTTTCTGCCCTTTGCTCTTCTTCTGGCTAAAACTTTTCTGCCGTTAGATGTAGCCATTCTCTTTCTAAAGCCGTGCTCTTTTTTTCTGTGAAGCTTTTTAGGCTGATATGTTCTTAACATAGTCAAAAATCCTCCCTTCAAATAATTGCCATTTTAGGTTATAACTTTGGTCAAAGCATAACCCTGCAATATAGCATTATAGCTTATTTTACCCAATCCGTCAAGTTTTTTTTAACAGTAAAATCACAACACAAAATATAGTTGTTACTTAACATAAAATAACAATTTGTAGTGTATAAAAACCACGGATTTTTGAAAAATCGATATTCAATAAATCATTTTCGACATTTTTACCGAAAATTCCTCTCTTATACATTTAAAATGTGATTCTTTATGACCTTTAAAATGCTTGCAATTTGTATTGTATTGGAGTATAATTATTAGGAATGGATTTTTATTGTGGGTTAATTTGCGATATCAATAAATCTTAACGATTTATTTACTGATTTTAATAAAATTATTCAGGGCTAATTTACCTATACCCGCAATAATTTTACAGCCCTTTGAAAGTAAGTGGAGGAGAAAATGGATTCTTTTAACGACGCATGGGAGCTTATATGCTCATACTGCAAAACAAAAATCACGGATGTTGCCTACAACACATGGATCAGCAGGATAAAACCCCTCAGTCTCGATTTTGAAAGCAACACCGCATACCTTATCGTTCCCAACGATTTTCACAGACAGACAATAAAAAGATGTTACATCCCGCTGCTCAACGAAGCGTTTGAGGCTATCTTTGACAACAAGTTCAATATATCTCTTCAAACTCCGGACGAGGCTAATATAACTTCTCCGGCTCCCGAAACTATCAGCGAGGATAAAAATACAAACTACGAATACACCTTCGATACCTTTATCGTAGGCTCTTCTAACAAGTTTGCCCACGCAGCGTGTCTCGCGGTAGCGACAAATCCCTCAAATGCCTACAACCCTCTTTTCCTTTACGGAAACTCCGGACTCGGAAAAACCCACCTTCTTTACGCGATAGGTAACGAGATCAAAAAGAACAATCCGGATATGGTTATCTGTTACATAAAAGGCGACGACTTTACTAACGAGCTTATTGAAAGTCTGAGACAGGCAAAAATGACAGAGTTCAGACATAAATACAGACACGCCGATGTTCTTTTGGTGGACGACGTTCAGTTTATCGGAGGAAAGGAGAGTACGCAGGAGGAATTCTTCCATACCTTCAACGCTCTTCACGAGGCGAGAAAGCAGATCGTTCTCACATCAGACCGTCCTCCCAAGGAGATAAGAACTCTTGATGACCGTCTCCGCTCACGCTTTGAGCAGGACCTTATCGCCGACATACAGCCGCCCGATCTTGAAACAAGGATCGCTATCATCAAGCGCAAGGCAGAGCTTGTCGACATAAACCTTTCAAACGAGATCTGCGAATACATCGCAAAAAGATTAAAGGCTAATATCCGCCAGCTCGAGGGAACAGTCAAAAAACTCAAGGCTAAATCATTGCTCAATAATGAGAAGCCGACCCTCACTTCTGTCCAGGAGGTTATCGCGGACGTTCTCAACAACGATGTTCCGCCCGAGGTGACAGTTGAAAGAATAATCGACGAGGTGGCGAGAACCTACGGCGTTACTCCCGAGGAGATCCGCTCGCAAAAGAACAAGAGCGCAAACATCAGCAACGCCCGACATATCGCTATCTATATAACAAGACAGATCACTACTCTTTCGATGGTAAACATCGGCGAGGAATTCGGCAACCGCCATTACTCGACCGTTATATATTCTGTTCAAAAGGTCGAGAACCTTATAAATAAGGACAGAAAAGTCAAAGAGCTTATCGACGACACCATCAAAAACATCCAAGACCGTTAAAGCAATATTTGCTTACACTATCTAAATAATTTTTAATTGATACTAACATTTTTCAATATAGAAAAACTTGTTAGCAAGTTAGTAATGTTTAGTATTGTTTAGCTTTGTTGAGTGATGTTTACAGGTGTTAAATTTGTTCAAACATCGATCAATAAAAATTCAATAATTTGTTGTTGAGATATTTATCCGTTGTACAAGCCTTTTTTTAAGGTTTTACTATAATTTAACATTACCTACTACTACTACTAAAATATTTAAAGATAAAATAAGAGGAGTTATGAGAGATGAAAATCACCTGTTCTAAATCAGATCTGGTTTCTGCTGTTTCAAATGTTTCAAGAGCAGTTTCTTCAAAATCATCTATCCCCGCGTTAGAGGGCGTACTTATAAAGGCGTATGAAGATAAGCTTAATATTTCGGGATATAATCTTGAAATAGGTATAACAACAGATATTGAAGCCTCAATAATCAAAGAGGGAGAAATCGTTATCGGCGCCAAGCTGTTCCTTGATATAGTAAGAAGGCTTCCCGAAGAGGTCGTGACTATTGAGACAGACGACAGAATGGTGACATATATTACCTGCGGACAGGCAGATTATAAAATAATGGGTATGTCTTCCGTGGAGTATCCAGATCTTCCGAGCTTTGAGCAGACCGATTCGATCACTCTCAATTCAAAGATACTCAGAGATATGATCCGCCAGACAGTTTATGCTGTCAGCGATAATATGGCAAAGCCTATCTATACAGGCTCGCTTTTTGAAATTTCAAAATCAACTCTTACCATCGTCGCGATTGACGGCTACAGAATGGCTATCAGAAAAGAGAACGTTGACAGTCAGAGTGAGAATTCTTTTGTTGTTCCGGGCAAGACCCAGCTCGAGATATTAAAACTACTGACAGAGGATGACGATCCTGTCGATATCATAATCGGACAGAGACATATCACATTCAAGGTAAAGAGCTACAGAGTCATTTCAAGACTTATCGAAGGTTCGTTTATTGATTATAAGGCGACAGTTTCAAAGGAAGAAAAAACTGTACTTGTCATTTCTACCCGCAAGCTTATCGAATCGGTAGAGAGAATGTCGCTTCTTAATAATGAGAGAATGCAAAGCCCCGTAAGGTGTAAGTTCCTTGATAATGAGATAAGACTTTCCTGCGCTTCCGCTGTAGGAAGCGCAAAGGATGTTATTGATGTTGATATCGCGGGCGAGAGCCTTGAAATCGGTTTCAACAACAAATATATGCTCGACGCGCTCAAAAATACAGATACAGACGAGGTCAAGCTGGTACTTAACGGCCCGGTTTCTCCTATAATAGTAAAACCCGTTTCGGGCGACAGCTTTTTGAGTATCGTCGTTCCGATGAGGCTCGCTAATGAAAACTGAAAAAATTAAAATAAATACCGAGTATATAAAGCTCCAAGATCTGTTAAAAATCAGCGGAGAGGCGTATACCGGCGGTATGGCAAAAGTAATAATTCAAAACGGCGAGGTCAAGGTAAACGGCGAAGTCTGCACAATGAGAGGAAAAAAACTCAGGCCGGGCGATTCCGCCGAATATAACGGAGTTTTGATAACTGTTGACTAAATGAAGGTAAAAAGCTTAAAATTTCAAAATTTCAGAAATCTTGAAGATTCCGAGATTTTTCCCTGTGACGGTGTAAATATAATTTACGGTGACAACGCTCAGGGCAAGACAAATATCATTGAGGCCCTGTGGTTATTTTGCGGAGGTCATTCGTTCAGGACCTCGAGCGTCAAAGAAATGATAAAATGGGATGCGGATTTTTCAAGACTTGAATGCAGTTTTTTCGGTCAGGGCAGAGACCAAACTGCCGCTCTCGGTTTTTCGGGTACAAAAAAGACGGTAGTGTTGAACGGTGTGGATAAAAAGTCGTCATCCGCGCTGATAGAAAAATTTTGCGCAGTCGTATTTTCTCCCGAAAATCTCAGCCTGATAAAAAGA